>JALUYM010000359.1 GCA_027018745.1 Bacteroidales bacterium
ACAATACTTTACGAAAAAAACCAAAAAGAGCTAAAAGCGCTGGTCAACGAAATCTCCAAAAAGAAAGATGTAAAAGAAGGAAGTATTGAACAAAAGATCCGTGATTTTTATAACAGCGGCATGGATACAAGCCGTATTGATAAGTTGGGCATGACCCCTCTCGAACCGGAACTGAAGAAAATTGCTGCCATCAAAAACCTTGAGATGGTTCAGCAGGAAATAGCATACCTTAACACCATTGGGGTACACCCGCTTTTTTATTTTTATGCCGGCCCGGATGAGAAAAACAGCACCATGGAGATTGCCAACCTGTATCAGGGCGGACTCGGACTGCCCGATGTATCTTATTATACCAAAGACGATCCGGCATCCAAAAAACTGCGGACCGAATATGTAAACCACATGGCCAGAATGTTTGAACTATTAGGCGATAACAAGACAATTGCCGGCAAAAAAGCCCGGGAAGTACTCCATTTGGAAACTATGTTGGCCAAGAATTCTTTTACAAGACTCGAACGCAGAAATCCTGAGAAAAATTATAATAAAATGTCGGTAGCCCGGCTACAAAAAATATCGAACAATTTCAACTGGAAAGCTTATTTTACCAATATCGGACTTCCCAAACCGGGAGAAATCAATGTGGGGCAACTACCCTTTTTTACTGCCATTAGCAAGATCATGAAAGAAACACCGTTGAGCACATGGAAATCTTATCTCCAATGGAACCTGGTAAATAATGCCGCTCCCTATCTTAGCAAAAAATTCGTTCAGGAGAATTTCAATTTCTACGGCAAAATTATGTCGGGTCAGCAAAAAATGCAGCCCCGCTGGAAAAGGGTTATGAGAGCTACATCCGGAAACCTGGGCGAAGCCCTCGGGGAGCTTTATGTGGCCAAATATTTCCCCCCCTCTTCCAAAGCTCGCATGCTGAAACTGGTAAATAACCTGAAGCTGGCTTTTGCCGACCGTATTAAAAAGCTGGACTGGATGAGCGATACCACCAAACCCAAAGCCCTTGAAAAACTTAAAGCCATGACTGTTAAAATCGGATATCCTGACAAATGGAGAGATTATTCCAAACTGAAAGTAGTACCGGACAACTATTTTCAGAATATAATAAATGCCAGCAAATTTGCCTTTGACTTTAACAGGAACAAAGTGGGGAAACCGGTTGACAAATCAGAATGGGGCATGACACCGCAAACTGTAAATGCTTATTATAACCCATCCAACAATGAGATTGTTTTCCCTGCCGGCATTTTACAGCCGCCATTCTTTAACAAAGATGCTGACGACGCCGTAAATTACGGTGCCATTGGAGTAGTTATCGGACATGAAATGACACACGGGTTTGACGACCAGGGACGTAAATACGACAAAAACGGGAATATGAAAAACTGGTGGACGGCTGCCGATGCCAGGCGTTTTAAAGCCAAAACCGAAAAACTGGCTAAACTCTATGACCATTACACCGTTCTGGATTCTTTGCATGTAAACGGCCAGTTGACCATGGGAGAAAACATTGCCGACCTGGGAGGATTAAACATTTCCTATGATGCATACCTCCGGTCGTTAAACGGCAAAAATCCAAAACCCATTCAGGGTTTCACGGGGACACAACGCTTTTTTATTGCCTATGCCCAGGTTTGGAGACAAAATATTCGTCCCAAAGAACTTGCTAAACGATTAAAAACCGATGTGCACAGTCCCGGCGAAGCAAGGGTAAATATTCCCCCGTTTAATATTACCGCATTTATTAAGGCTTTCAATATTAAACCAGGAGACAAACTTTTCATCCCCCAAAAAGACAGGGCTTATATCTGGTAATTTTACCGGAAAATATGAATAAAAACGGCTGTGAACAACCTTCCCAGCCGTTTTTTTATCTGCGAAAAAAACTTTTTCCGGCGGGAATCATTACCTTTGTACTATGAAAAATTTTTCGAAATGGCTGTTAAAACTGTTTGGGTGGAAAATAAAGGGTGATGTGCCCGGGAGATATAAAAAATTGATGATTGTTGAAGCACCACACACTTCAAACTGGGATTACCTGATTGGCATGCTTTTGATCACTTCGGTGGGTATCAAAGTAAATGTAATTATTAAAAAAGAGTTGTTTTTCTGGCCACTTGGCCCATTATTGAAAATGATTGGTGGCATTCCGCTGGACCGCTCCGGAAACCTGAGTAAGGTAGAAGCATTAGCACAACTCTTTGAAAAAAAAGAGAGGCTAAACCTGGCCATTACCCCTGAAGGGACCCGGTCGTTAAGCACAAAATGGAAAAAGGGTTATTATTTTATTGCTTTAAAAGCAAAAGTCCCTATTTTTCTCACCGCCATAGATTACGGAAAGAAAACAGGTATTCTTGGCCCGGTTTTTTATCCCACCGGGGATTATGAAAAAGATTTTAAAATCATTGAGGCTTTTTACACAGGAATCAGGGCTAAATTCCCTGAAAACTTTAATCTCAGCCCGCAATACCTGAATAAAAAAAGCCCCGGAAAAAACCAGGAATTTTCCTAATTTTGCGCCCCTGAATAAACGGAGATGCAAAAGATTGCTCAATTTGTTTTATGTCGCTTGCTACATTGGGAAATAACTGGTAAAATACCCGAAACGGTTAAAAAAGCTGTCATTATTGTGGCACCGCATACCTCCTTATGGGATTTTGTTTACGGGCGGCTTGCTTTTTGGGTGCTGAATATCGATGTCCGTTTTATGATCAGCGAAAAATACTTTAAATGGCCTTTGGGATGGCTGCTAACTATTTTGGGCGGACAGAAAGTTAAACAAACACGTCCTACTAAACTATTGAAGGAAATATTTAACAATTTTAAAAAAAACGAAAGCTATTTTCTGGTCATTACCCCCGAAGGGACCCGGAAACTGGTGAAAAACTGGAAAAAAGGGTTTTATCAGATTGCCATGGAAAACAAAATCCCTATTGTAATGGCTTTTATTGATTACAAGTTCAAAAAGGGCGGAATAGGACCTGTTTTTTATCCCACAGGCAATTTTGATGCTGACATGAAAGTAATGAAAGATTTTTATCTTCCTTTTCATGCACGCCATCCTGAACGTTATAACCTGAGTAATATGAACCTGAAAAATACTTATAAATAATGGGCAAAAAGATTCGATATATCATCGCTTTTGTAACTGTCTCCTTGTTCTTTATACTGTTTACCACAACAGCTTCCGCACAAATGCAGCCGGCCACTTATAAGGCTACAGAATTAAAGGGCAAGCCTCCGGTCATAGATGGTCATCTGAACGATAAGGCCTGGAAAGAAGCAAAATGGGGCGATCACTTTACCCAATTTGAACCTTACGACGGAAAAGCACCCACCCAAAAAACAGCCTTTAAAGTGCTATACGACAACAATAACCTTTATGTAGCTATCCGCTGTTATGACACCAACCCGTCTAAAATTGAAAGAATGCTTACAAGGCACGACATAGCCGGAGGTGATGCTGTCGGTGTAGGTATCGATAGTTACAACGATAAGCTTACAGGGTTTGTTTTCTCCGTTAATGCAGTGGGAGTAAAATGGGATGCAAAATTCATCAACGACAACCAGATGGATATTACATGGAACCCTGTATGGTATGTAAAAACTTCCATTGACTCTCGTGGTTGGGTTGCCGAAATGCGTATTCCGCTTTCACAATTGCGTTTTGCCAAAACAAAAAAACATGTCTGGGGGTTTCAGGTCATTCGGAAGATATACCGCGACCAGGAGACAGACCTGTGGTCTCCACAATCAAAAAAAGAGTCGGGTTGGGTGAGCAACTGGGGTGAACTTACCGGTATTGATAATATTCATCCCAAAAAAGAGGTCGCTCTTACCCCCTATGTTCTTGGTAAATTAACCACAGAAAAAAAACAACCCGGTAATCCTTTTGCCAAAGGGGCTAATCCGGGTTATTCACTTGGCCTGGATGGTAAAATTGCTGTTACCAATAACCTGACGCTGAATTTTACCATTAATCCTGATTTCGGACAGGTAGAAGCCGATCCTTCAAAGGTAAACCTCAGTGCTTTCGAGACTTATTTCAAAGAACGCCGCCCGTTTTTTGTTCAGGGCAATAATATTTTTAATTTTCCGCTGGAAGCCGGCGACAACGGATTCAGTCGCGAAAACCTGTTCTACTCACGGCGTATCGGAAGAAAACCTCACAATTATCCTGTCCTTTCATCAGGCGAGTATGCCAAAGTACCGGAAGCCACCCGGATTCTCGGCGCTTTTAAACTTTCCGGAAAAACTGCCAACGGATGGTCTATCGGCATTCTCGAAAGCCTGACCAATAATACCAAGGCTGTTATCGACAGTGCCGGTATCCGAAGCAGGCAAACCATTGAGCCCCTGACTAACTATTTCAATGCCAGGATTCAAAAAGATATTAAAAAAGGAAAAACCATTATTGGGGGCATGATAACTGCTACCAACCGATTTATCAAAGACAGCAGTTTGATGTACCTTCCTTCGGCAGCCTATACCGGCGGCATCGATTTTCAGACTTTTTGGAAAAACAAAACTTACCGGCTTAGTGCCAAAGCATATGGCAGCAGCCTTTCGGGCAGTACTGAAGCCATCACAAACGAACAGGAATCTTCACGGCGATACTACCAAAAGCCTGATGGAACAAGAAAATTGGATACCACACTGCGCATCCTTCAGGGAACAGGGGCCAGCGCCCAGTTTGCCAAAATCGGCGGCCATTGGCAATTCGGTGCAGGTGCAACCATGTACAGCCCCGGGTTGGAGCTGAACGATCAGGGATACTTGCGCATTGCCGACATGATAAAACAAGAGGTTTGGACAAGTTATAACCTGTGGGAACCTTTTAGCATTTTCCGGTCCATGAACATCAGGCTAAGTCAGCGTAGCGGCTACGATTTTTTTGGAAGAAATACTTTTTCCGGATACAGCCTGCACTTCAATACCCAGTTCAAAAATTTCTGGACTCTTGGGATAGGGACTTACCGCAGTGGTTGGAATCTGGACAGACACGAACTGCGGGGCGGCCCATCCGTGTTAATCCCCGGCAGCTGGAACCTTTGGGCAGGCATTGGAACAGATAGCAGGAAAAAATTATCAGCCGGAATAAATTACAGTACCGGTAAAAGCCAACAACAATACAGCCGGTCAACAGGGCTGAACCTCCGCATCACCTACCGGCCCATCCCCCCCCTGAACCTGTCTGTCAGCCCCGGTTATTCTAACTCTTACAAAAATTTTATTTTTGTATCCAAACAAGAAATGAACAACCAGCCATTATATATCGTTTCTTCCATTAAGCAGGTTATTTTTTCAGCCAGCGTACGTGTCAATTTTTCTTTTACACCCGAGCTGTCGCTGGAATACTGGGGACAACCCTACCTTTTTTCGGGCAACTATTACGGATTCAAACAGGTAACCCATCCCAATCAAAAAGATTTTAATGCCCAGTTTCATACCTATACTTCAAGCGAGATTACTTATGATGCTGCTGCAAATGAATATCTTGTTGATGACAATAACGATGGTAAAACCGATTTTAGTTTCAGTAATCCGGATTTCAGTTTTATGGAGTTTCGTTCTAACATGGTATTACGTTGGGAATTTGTTCCGGGATCAACCTTTTATTTTGTATGGTCACAAGAGCGAAGTGACAGGACAGACAATGGAAATTTTGATTTTGGGGGAGGGATCAACCAACTTTTTAAAACCAATGCAACCAATGTCTTTCTCGTAAAATTCTCTTACCGGTTCAGTATGTAAATGATAAAATATGAAAAGTTCAGTAATAAAAGAAATAAGCTCATCAAATTATCGTTTTTAGTAATTAACAAATATCAAAAAAGAAAGCATGGCCATTACGTTACAAACGGTCAAAAGCCCCAAACAGAAAAAGGATTTTGTCAACCTGCCTTTTGAAATATACAGGAACAATGCTTACTGGGTACCACCCATAAAATCCGATGAATTAAAAAGCCTGGACACTTCACACAACCCGGCCATGCGTTTTTGTGATGCCGAATTCTGGGTAGCTTACCGAAACAACCAACCTGTCGGACGTATCGGAGCCATTATCAACCATAATTACAACAAAAAAGTGGGTAAAAAACTGGGGCGTTTTTCCAAACTGGAATTTTTTGATGACAAAGCTGTTTTCGTTGCCCTCATGGACAAAGCCATATATTGGCTGAGAGAAAAAGGAATAAAAACAGTTCACGGGCCCCTGGGCTTTACTAACCTTGACAATCAGGGATTGCTTATCAAGGGATTTGATTACCTTCCTTCCATAGCTTCGGTATACCACCTTCCATACTACCAAAAACATATTGAAAAATACGGTTTCCGAAAAGAGATCGACTGGGTAGAATTCAGGTTAACCATAGGGCAAAAAGCTATTGAGAAATCCAATCGGGGAGCTGCCTTAATAAAAAAGCGGTTTGGTTATGAAGTAATCCGGTTCGATAAAAAAAGTCAGGTGCTGCCTTATGCCAATGAACTTTTCCATATTCTGAACGAATCTTTCGCCCATCTGCCTTTTGTGTCGCATTTTGATGAGAAAATGGTAGAAGCTTACAAAAACAAGTACCTGAAAGCCGTCAATCCGAGATATGTCTATTTCTTGAAAAAAGAAGGAGAAATCATTGGCTTCATCATGGGGGTACCTTCCCTTTCGGAAGCTTTACGAAAAACAAAAGGGAACCTTTTCCCCTTTGGATTTTATCATATTATGAACGCCATAAACCATCCGAAACAGGTAATCGATTTTTACCTCGCAGGTGTAAAACCACAGTATGAAAATACAGGAGCCGCTGTAATCCTATATGCGGAAATACAAAACCAAATGCTCCGCGATGGTATCCATATCATTGAAACCACCGGTGAGTTCGAAACAAACCAGCACGCCATCTCCAACTGGAAGAATTTTGACCATATCCAGCACAAACGTCGCCGTTGTTTTATTAAAAATATCTGAGAATCCTTATCTTTGCTTAACCTTTAATTCATGAACAAACATAACATGCAATACAAAAGAATTCTCTTAAAGTTAAGCGGCGAGGCGCTTATGGGCAACAACGGATACGGTATAAACCCCGAAATACTAACCGCTTATTGTAGCGATATTGTTGCCATTGTCCGACAGAAAGTGCAAACGGCCATTGTTATCGGCGGCGGAAACATCTTTCGCGGGCTACAAGGGGCAGCCCGGGGTTTCGACCGGGTCCAGGGCGATTATATGGGAATGCTGGCCACAGTAATTAATTCCCTCGCTTTGCAGGGAGAGTTGGAAAAACAGGGACTTAAAGTTAAGCTATTATCCGGTTTGTTTATCGATCCCATTACAGAAACCCCCAATCGCCAAAAAGCCATTAAATATCTTGAAAACGGTTATGTGGTGATTATTGCCGGCGGAACCGGCAATCCGTTTTTTACTACCGACTCAGCATCAGCTTTGCGTGCCCTCGAAATTCAAGCTGATGTTTTACTGAAAGGTACCCGTGTGGATGGAATCTATTCTGCCGATCCGAAAAAAGATCCCACCGCCACCAAATTTGAAACCCTCACTTTTGACGAAGCCTACGAGAAAAACCTGAATGTTATGGACATGACTGCTTTTACCCTTTGTAAAGAAAACAACCTGCCCATTCTGGTTTTCGATATGAACAAAAAAGGAAACCTGGAAAAAGTTGTGGCCGGTGAAAAAATTGGCACCCTTGTCAGTCAATAATTTATATCATAAAAATAACACCAGTCTTCGCCTGGTAAAAACAAAAACATTCCCACCGTCTGCCGGGGTTATTTTTTCAAAGGTTCAAACTAATTCCGTAATGAATAAGCCCGCCATTTATCAATGACCGTTTGCATATCCGCAGGCAGGACAGACGAAAAACGAAGTAGTTTGTTTGTTGTCGGGTGTACAAACCCCAAGGTCTTGGCATGCAATGCCTGGCGGGGCATAATCTTGAAACAATTCTGCACAAACTGTTTGTATTTGGTAAAAGTAGTTCCCTTTAAAATAATATTTCCTCCGTATCTTTCATCGTTAAACAACGGGTGGCCGATATACCGGAAATGAGCCCTGATCTGATGGGTACGTCCT
>JALUYM010000360.1 GCA_027018745.1 Bacteroidales bacterium
TCATCGCGGTCTTCCTCTTCTTTCAGTACCAGATCCAGCTTTTCTTCGGGATAATAAATCAAAGTGGCGAGAAAGCGTTTGTCTTTTTCCCGAAGGGATTTTCCGAATACGTCGTCAATTTTTTTCCGCACCACGCCCGAAGCGTTGGCCAAAACATGGCTAAACGTATCATATTCTCCATGAATATCACTTAAAAAATGCTCTGTTCCTTTGGGCAGGTTCAGAATTGCCTCAAGGTTAATAATTTCAGTACTTGCATCCTGAATATTCTTAAAACGATCGGACAGCAACCGGAGGTATTTTATCTCTTTTTCCAACACTTCGGCCGGAAAAGCATTTTCATCGTATTTCTTCATTTTTCCTTCTGTTTAATCCTTTGCAAAGTTAGAAAACCTGAGAAACAGAAATGCTTTACCGGACAAAGTTTAGGGGGAATTTTATTCATAATTTCAAAAATATCCTTCAGCAAAACCCGGTTTAAGCATCAACTGCAAAAAGGGTCATTTCAGCCTTTGAATGAGGGTTATCCATGAAAAGGCATTGTTTTGGCAACAAGCGGAACAATTTTGCCGTTTGCTTTACAATGAGGACAATTTTTTGACGGTTCCATACTTTTATGCCCGCATTCGGGGCATTCATATAACGTAATATACTTTGAAACTTTTACTTTTCCGAAAAAGAAAAGCTGAAACGGCTTTTTTGGGGAAATGGCAAAACTATTTTGAACGGTAAACGAACGATGTCTTTTTATGAAAAAGAAAAACAGGGACAAAACCAGCATAAAAACATAAAAAATCAGAACATAGAGTATCATTTTTTCGTTGGTTATGGTTTTTATTCATTTGGCTCAAATCACATACCAGAAAAAATATCTTACATTGTCACAAATATTTAGCTATTTCAAAAGCAAAATCCGCCTTTTTTTCTTATCCTAAATCGTAGAAAAACTCCCCTTTTACTGTTAAAATCTGTTATGAAATTGAACTGAAACCCTTGTTTTTTTTAGTTTTGCACCCCTAATGAGAAAAAAGCTGGTCATTTTCGGTATTTTGATTTTGGGTGTCATTTTGATGTTGTCCGTTTCGTGCCGTCACCGGACAAATTTGAAAAACCAAAAGGACCAAATAATTGATACCACCAGTTTTGTTGTTCCTTACATTTCTCGCGACAGCTTAATCATGGCGCCCAAAGCCCGTGAGCTGAACAGGATATTCAAGAGATTGCGCAGGCTTACAGGTTTTAACGGGGTAGTGCTTTATGCTGAAAAAGGCAGGATCGTCTTTGAAAAAGCATACGGATACCGCAATGTCCGGCGACACAGAGACCCATTGCAGGTAGGCGATGCTTTTCAACTGGCTTCCGGTTCCAAAATGTTTTCCGCCCTTGCTATCATGATGCTGGAACACGAAGGAAAAGTCAATTACGATACAGATATCCGGAAATATTTGCCGGGATTCCCCTACCCGGGCATAACCCTGCGCCTGCTTATGAACCACCGGACAGGACTGCCACGTTATATGAGCCTGGCACAAAAGGAGTGGAAAAACAAAAGGATTCCGCTCACCAACGATGACATGCTTGCTTTGATGGAAAAATACAAACCGAATGTTTATTTTAAACCAAACCACGGTTTTAATTATTGCAATACCAACTACGCTTTGCTGGCCAATATTGTGGAAGCCGTTACCGGCGAACATTTCGAAGATTTTATCAGAAAAAAAATATTTGAACCGCTGCACATGGATTCATCTTTTGTATACAGCATGCGTAGCGATTCGGTAGTTCCGCTTTACGTAAACCGCGGGGTACCGGGCTATTATCGGCGTGGATGGCATTGGTACAGAATACCCAATGATTATCTGAACGGTGTGCTGGGCGACAAAAATATCTATTGTTCTGTTGGCGACCTGTACAAATTCGACCGGTCGTGGGATGAGTTTACGTTGCTCCCCGATTCCGTTTTGCGGGAAGCATTTGTACCAGGCAGCCCTCATTACTGGCGACATCACGACAACTATGGTTTTGGCTGGCGTATCCGTGGGGGAATGGACAGTACGGTTTACCATTTTGGATGGTGGAAAGGGTTCCGTTCATTCAACATCCGTGACATGAAGCATCACAAAACCCTGATTGTCCTTACCAACACCGACCGCGGGCCGGGTTCGGCCAATTTCTGGAAAATCATCAAATCGGATACTCTTCCGTTAGGCAATGCAGTGCCGATATCGGACAGGCCAAAAGACACAAGCCCTTCGGGGGCCGAGGATAATTTTTAGCAATAGTAATTTATTCGTACTCTTTCACCTGCACTTCGCCTTTCAGGATCATGATGCCGTAGCGGCCGAGTGCTTCGAAATCGTTCACCGACGGGTAAAGTGCAATGGGGGCAATGCCGCCGATGCGCTTTTTCACATTTTCAAGAAACTGGTCGCTGTCGAAGATCATCCCGGTAAGGATAATCGCATCCACTTTCCCCTCCAGGGTAGCATAATGCGAAGCGATCTCCTTGGAAACGGCATACGCCAGCGCCCTTGAAATAAAAGTGGCTTTTTCATCCCCTTCGGCAATAAGGCGGTTGATTTTTTCAATGTTGTCTGTTCCCAAATAAGCGAAATAACCTCCTTTGGCCGTAATCATTTCCATAATTTCTTCTTCGGTTTTACCGCTGTGGAAACAATAATGCACCAACTGGCCTACAGGCAGTGTGCCTGTGCGGCGAATGGAAAAAGGCCCTCCGCCATCGAATGCCTGGTTAACATCCACTACCTGGCCGTGTTGATGAGCACCAATGGAAATGCCGCCGCTGCCTATATGGCAAATGATCAGGTTCAGATCCTGGTAACTTTTGTTGATGGTTTTGGCGTATTTGCAGGCCACATGCTTATGGTTCAGGGCATGAAAAATAGATTTTCGCTCAAAGGCAGGATGCCCGGTTACCCTTGCCACGTCCGAAAGCTCATCCACCACCACGGGATTGGCCATGTAAGCCTTTTTGCCCCATTCTTTGGCTATTTCAAATGCAATGAGGCCGCCGAGATTGGTTTCGTGCATTCCCATAACACCTGTGGTCAGGTCGTTCACCATGACATTGTTAATTTCATAAACACCTTGTGCCACAGGCTTTACCATGCCACTACGCCCCATAATAATTTCTATATTACTGAGTGTTAAATTATTACGGTTTAATTCGTCAAGAATGGCTTTTTTACGAAAGCCTGTCTGTTCGGGGATGGTTTTGAACTGCGACAGTTCTTCTTCCGTATGCCGGATGGTTTTCAAAAAAACAGGATCGTTATTTCTGTAAATAGCCACCTTGGTTTCATAAACCTCCGGATAAATGATCAGTATGCATTTGGTAAGCATAGTCATGGTTTCATGGTTCAATTCCCAAAATTAATAACGGTACCGGCGGATTGTTTCTGCCCTGTCTCATCACATTGTACACTTCTCCCTCAAAATAAGCCACTCCGGAAGACATCTCCGATTGCATTCTCTTTGTTGGAAGTATCTCAATGCCAAGATTTATGACACCGCCTGAATAAAACAACATGTGTTTTACAAAAATATCGTACGCAACAAAAGAGTATTTACCAAACTGAACCTCCACAGCTATTTTTTCCTTCACAAAATCAGTTTGGTTATAGCTGTATATCGGCTCTTTTTCCCCATTTTCGATCAAAAATTCTTTTTGGACTTTAGCCGGCATCAACACACTTTTTTCCATGAGTTCACGGTTCAGGGTAATGTAGTAATTGTATCGGCTTTCAGCCCAGTTTCTTTCCGAGAACCCTTTGTCAAACTCTTTGTTCAGAGCAACCGGGCTGAATAATTTGTAGCCTGTTTTTCTTTTTTCCTTGCTGACTTTAGTCCGAAAATTATTTGCATCGATATTTTGGATAACCGCTTTAATTTCCCTATAAATTTTTTTGTGATGGACAATTAAATACTCCTCACCATTTAAATGCGAATATTTTTGTGCTATTTTCATGCTTCTTTAAATAAGCCTTTCCATTCGTCAGGAATTTTAGCAATCCTGTCGTTCGGTTTTGGCTGGTGAATGGGTTTGTTAATCGGTCTTAATTTTAATTTACCTTCTTTTAACATTTTAATTCTCTCATTGGCCAGTTTTACATATTCTTTTTCCTTTTCAACACTAACCGAATTTCTAAAATTTTTCAGGGCGGCTATGGATGTGGAACCCACGCCGGCAAAAGGATCCAGCACCCATCCATCTTTGTCCGTAAGGGCCAGGATACACCTCTCCACCAACTCTACAGGAAACTGTGCAGGATGGTTTGTTTTTTCAGGATGGTTAGATTTTACGTTGGGGATGTTCCACAAACCCGACTCCCAGTCTTTAACAACGATTTCCCAAATGTCAGAGGGATTCTTCCCTTTGGGATTTCCTGAAATTTGTCCTTTTTTCGGCCCTTTGAAATAGCGTTTGCCGGGATATTTCGATGGAACACGTACAGCATCCAAGTTAAAAACGTAATCATCCGATTTGGTAAACCAAAGGATAGTCTCGTACCGGCCTGAGAACCTGTTTCTGGCATGCAAGCCGTGTCCGAAATACCATACGATACGGTTTCTCAACTTCAGGCCTAACTTTTTGAATATCTGATAATAGTATATATCAAGGGGAAAAACCTCTCCCTTTTCAACATAATTTCCAACCTGCCAGCAAATGCTTCCGTTATGGTTTGTAACCCGCACAATTTCCCTGATAATTTTTTCCTGTTGGTCAAGGTATTTCTCAATAGAAGTTTTGGTCTCATATTCTTTCCCTACGTTATAAGGCGGCGAGGTAATGACAAGGTCGAACTTCTCATCTCCCGTAGCTTTTAGATACTCCAACGTATCGCCCAAAATAATATCGACAGTATTCGGGTACAAATAATCCAAAAATTCACCTATTGGTTCATCCACTTTCATCACCTGTTCGTTCAAATATTCCTTCAAGACAAAAATAATGTTTTCCTGCCAAAATGTAATCCTTTTTACGGCAGAATATTTCCTTCCGCGTAAATCCTTTCATTTAACAAGGGATAAAAATACAAAAGAAACCTTTTGGCACTACATATTTCTTCGATACTGTCCCCCAACACCGAACAACGCGTTGGTAATCTGTCCAATGGATGCATATTTGGCAGCTTCCATAAGCCCTTCAAAAATATTCCGGTTTTTAATAGCCGACTGACGTAATTTTTCCAGTTCTTCTTTTGCTTCTTTTTCCCAGGTTTTATGAAGCTGTTCCAACATATGAATCTGGTATTGTTTTTCCTTTTCGGTTGCCCGGATAACTTCTCCCGGAATCACCGTATGCGAACCTTTTTCCGTCAGGAAGGTGTTCACCCCGATGATGGGCAGTTTGCCGCTGTGTTTCATGGTTTCATAGTAAAGCGACTCTTCCTGGATTTTACTGCGCTGGTACATGGTTTCCATGGCGCCCAGTACACCGCCGCGTTCTGTAATCCGGTCAAACTCTTTCAACACTGCTTCCTCTACCAGATCGGTAAGTTCCTCAATGATAAAAGAACCCTGCAGGGGATTCTGGTTTTTGGCCAGTCCCAATTCATGGTTAATGATAAGCTGAATAGCAATGGCACGGCGGACAGATTCTTCCGTAGGCGTTGTAATGGCCTCATCATAAGCATTGGTATGCAACGAATTACAGTTATCATAAATGGCATACAATGCCTGCAGGGTCGTACGTATATCGTTGAAGCCGATTTCCTGTGCATGCAGCGAACGGCCGGAGGTCTGAATGTGGTATTTTAGTTTTTGCGAACGTTCACCGGCACCGTATTTCAATTTCATGGCCTTGGCCCAGATCAGCCGCGCCACACGGCCTATGACTGCATATTCAGGGTCTTCACCGTTGGAAAAGAAGAAAGAAAGGTTCGGTGCAAATTTGTTGATGTCCATGCCGCGGGCTTTGTAATACTCCACATAGGTAAAACCATTGGCCAGTGTAAAAGCCAGTTGCGAAATGGGATTGGCGCCCGCTTCGGCAATGTGGTAACCAGAAATGGAAACGCTGTAAAAATTCCGTACGTTGTGGTCGATGAAATACTGTTGGATGTCACCCATGAGCTTCAAAGAAAAATCCGTTGAAAAGATACAAGTATTTTGTGCCTGGTCTTCTTTCAGAATATCAGCCTGAACCGTACCACGGACTTTACTCAGGGTATCTTTTTTAATGCGGTTGTATATGTCGCGCGGCAAAACCATGTCGCCTGTAACACCAAGCAGCATCAGCCCCAGGCCATCATTTCCTTCAGGAAGGTCGCCCTGATAACGGGGACGTTGCGTACCTTTTTCTTTATAGATTTTATCGATGATCTGTTCCACTTGTTTTTCCAGTCCGTTTTGGCGAATGTAAATTTCACACTGCTGGTCGATGGCCGCATTCATAAAATAGGCTACCATGGTGGGTGCCGGCCCGTTGATGGTCATGGAAACAGAAGTCTTCGGATCGGCCAGGTTAAAACCGGAATAGAGTTTCTTGGCATCGTCGAGGCAGGCAATGGAAACGCCTGAATTCCCAATCTTTCCGTAAATATCAGGTCTTCGATCCGGGTCCTGGCCATACAGTGTAACAGAATCAAAAGCTGTGGAAAGACGCTTGGCCGGCATGCCATGCGAAACATAATGAAAACGCCTGTTGGTACGTTCCGGTCCCCCCTCGCCGGCAAACATACGTGTAGGGTCTTCACCTTCCCGTTTAAAAGGAAACACACCGGCAGCAAAGGGAAATTCTCCGGGAACATTTTCTTTTAACAACCATTTCAGGATTTCGCCCCAGCTTTTAAATTTCGGCAGGCTCACTTTCGGCACTTTTGTATGCGACAGCGACTCGGTATGCGTTTCCACTTTAATTTCCCTGTCCCTTACAAAATAAGAATAAAAATCGTCGGTATAGGCTTTTTTCTTTTCCTCCCATGTCTCCAACATCTTGAGATTTTTCGGGTCTATCTCCAGCAAAAGTTTTTGATAAGTGTCCCTCAGTTTTCCGGCAGCAGTTTCTTCTCCCGATTTTTCCATTTCTTCAATGGATTGTTTCAGGCTGTAAAGCCGCCGGGCAACGTTGGCCTGCTCTTCAGCCCATCTGTTATAATATCTGACCGTATCTGAAATCTCCGAAAGGTAACGGACCCTTTGCGGCGGAATGATGTGTATCTTTTCCGTCATTTCCGGAAGATGCTTCAGGTGGGAATGAAAATCGATGCCTGTTTTTTCTTTTATCTTTTGAAAGATATGAACGTATAATTCATTGACACCAGGATCATTAAACTGTGAGGCAATGGTACCAAAAACAGGCATATCATCCAGATTTTCTTCAAAACGTTGATGGTTGCGCTGATACTGTTTTTTTACATCGCGTATAGCATCCAAGGCACCGCGTTTATCAAATTTGTTCAAAGAGATCAAATCAGCGTAATCCAGCATATCTATTTTTTCCAACTGGCTGGCAGCGCCGTATTCGGGGGTCATCACATAAAGTGAAATATCGCTATGATCTATAATGGCCGTATCAGATTGTCCGATACCGGAAGTTTCGAGGATCACCAGGTCGAAACCGGCAGCCTGGACAATGGTTTCTGCATCTTTCACATATTTGGAGATAGACAGGTTAGATTGCCGCGTAGCAAACGATCGCATGAACACACGGGGGTTGTCGATGGAATTCATCCGGATACGGTCGCCAAGTAAAGCCCCACCCGATTTACGCTTGGATGGATCTACCGAAATAATGGCCAGTGTTTTATCCGGAAAATCGTTCAGAAACCGGCGGGCAATTTCATCTACCAGCGACGATTTTCCCGAACCACCCGTGCCGGTAATGCCCAAAACGGGGGCATGGTCTTTTTCACCTTCTTTTGAACATGCAGCCAACAAATCCGCTACTTCATCGCGGTTGTTTTCGGCAGCCGATATCAGCCGGGCAATAGCTACCTCATCCCTATTTTTTATATTCTCCAGAGTTACATGAATATCTTTTCCTGTAGGGAAATCCGATTTCTCCATCAAATCGTTGATCATGCCCTGCAGGCCCA
>JALUYM010000361.1 GCA_027018745.1 Bacteroidales bacterium
ATGGTAGTATTGACAGCTACTACACCTGCAATGGCTGTTTCTTTTACCAGTTGGATCACTTCATCCAATTGTGAAAAGTTCAAGTCGGGAGAAACTTTTAGTAAAACAGGTTTGGGGTGGTCTTTTTTAAGGTTGACGGATTGAACCCGGAGGAGAATCTCACGCAAGGCTTCCTGATCCTGTAATTCCCTTAAATCACTGATATTCGGGCAACTCACGTTCACCACAAAATAATCCGCCTCATCAAATAGTCCTTCAAACAGGCGGACATAATCATCGGCAGCTTTTGCATTGTGGGTCAGGGAATTTTTCCCCAGGTTTACCCCCAAAACGACATCTGTATTCTTTTGCTTTTTTAATCGCCGAAGGACCACATCCATTCCTTCGTTGTTAAAGCCCATTCGGTTGATAAGGGCGTTGTCGGCCGGCAGCCGGAAAAGCCGGGGTTTTTTATTTCCAGGTTGTTTTTCGGGTGTAATAGTACCCACCTCCACAAAGCCAAAACCAAGGCTTCCCAGCGAACCGGCAAGCCGGGCCTCTTTGTCAAAACCGGCAGCCACACCCACCGGGTTTTTAAATCTCAAACCAAAAACTTCCCTCTCCAGCCGTGCATCAGGCACAGAAATTATTTTCCGAACCAGTACTGACATACCGGGAATTCCAAAAAAAAACTGAAGGGAACTGCTTATAAACCGATGAACCTTCTCCGCATCAAAGCAAAACAACAATGGCCTGATGAAGGTTTTGTAAAACATGATTATTCTTTGTCGTCAGCAGTTTGTTTTTCTTTTTCTGCCGCCGGTTTTTCTTCCGGTTTTTCTTCTTTTTCCTCTTCGCTAAAATCAAGCATTTCTTTCTCCAACAAGATGTTATACCATGTAAAGGCTTTTTTCATATCCGAAACATAAACGCTATCCTCGTCGTAATCGGGAATAGCTTTTTTAAAAAGCTCCTTTAACCTGTCGGAAGACATCTTTTTAGGGTTTTCCACTGGTTGCCCGCCGGTCATGTCATAAATCTTCTTCAGGGCATCGTGAAAAGGCAAATCTTCACCCGTTGTATAAATGCTGATTTCCTGCAATGAACTTACACGCTCATGAGCAAAAGCAGGCATTCTTTTGCCATCTGTCAGCGATTCCACTACGAGGTTGTTCTTTGCTTCCCCGGCCAGTTTGTACAAACCGGGCTTCCCGGCAATAGACAAAATCTTGCTTAAATCCATGTTTTATATTTTTTGCAAATGTAACTTTTTCTTTTTTTACAAATTTCATTCCAAAAACTTAATTTTCGGTTTGTCTTCACAGTTTCCATCAAAAACCAGGATTTCGGACACTGAAAAAATTTCCTTTTCACTTATTTCAACAAAAATTAAATCCTATTTTTGCCGCTTCAAAAAAGGAACGCATGAAAACATTCAAATGGTTGGCTGCAGTTGTCTTTTTCGTTACTGTTTTTTCCTTTAACGCTTCTGCAAGAGGAAAAGACAAAGCGCAAATGGCATATAACAGAGGCGATTACCAAACAGCCCTGACCCTCTGGAACAAAATCATATCCAAATACGAAAGACGGGACAAGGGGACGAAGTGTACCGTTTACACCAAAGCCGGCATGGCAGCCCTTAAGCTGGGAAAAGAAGATGAAGCACAACAACTATTCGAAAAAGCCATTTATTCTGCTTCGGTGAGCCCGGAAGCCTTTATTGAACTGGAAAAAATATACCGGAAAATCAATAATTTGTCGTTGGAAATCGATGTACTGGAGAAATACGTAAAAAAATATCCCGACGGCAAAGAAATTATACCCATGCGCGACAGGCTTTTTATCACTTACGTGGAAAGCGAAAACTGGAAAGAGGCCATTGCTCTCTGGCATCAACTGCCACAAAAGATCCGTGACAGCATTCCTTACAAAACCGGCCTGCTAAAAGCCAACGCAGCCCTGAAAAACGCCAAAGCCAGCGATATGCTCGCCGTCGGGATACTAAAAAAAGACCCCAAAAACATCACTGCTCTTGACTGGCTGGCAAAAAAATACTTCTGGCTTGCCGAAAACCGTTATCAAAAGGAACTGGCCGCTTATTACAAAAACAGGACCCGCAGCCAATATGCCGAATTATTACAGGCTTTTAAAAAGGTAACCATCAATTTCAAAAAGTCACTGGGTTATTTCAGAAAACTTTATGCCCTGCAACCCACTTCCGAAAACGCCCGTTATCTCGGCAACATTTACGCACGTTTGAATGTCCCCCCCAAAGCAAAATATTATCAAAACCTGGCCGACAAGCTGAAAAAGAGGAAAAAATAATCTCCGTTTAAGCATCCACCGTACAAAGCGGCAATTCGTTCAGTCTCCAGGCTTAAACAAAAGAAATTAACTTTTTCTGCCGTATTTTCTTTTTCGCAGGCCGATGATGGCAAAAGCAAAAAGAAACATAACCATCAGCGGGGCAAGAACATTAAACAATTGCCATTGCAAACCCTGCCGGTTTACCTTTGTTTTATCCAGCAGGCGCAGCTTGAATTCACGCGTGCGCAACGAAATCAGGCCCGGACCATCCGTAAGATAATTTAATGCATTCAGGACAAAATCTTTATTACCATAAGTCTGTTGTGTAAACTGGTTATAGCCCAGAGGCAACGGATAGCCGTCCGGCACTTTTAACTGGCTGCGGATAACATCCCCATCCGAGACAACGATCATTTGCGTAGGAATACTCTTATCCCGAAAAGGATATACTTTACTTTTCAATCCCGAAACCAACCGGTTCCTGAAATCGGAAGTAAACCTGCCACTGAGCAGGACAGCCACATTGCGCGCCGGGCCACGGAAAAAATAAGGAGGAGGCTTTTGCTGCAATATGTCCAAGCTGATGATTCCGGGAACTTTTTCTACCCCGCAATAGGGAGAAGTTTTTAGTAAAATGGTTTTTTTCACACCCTTTATGGCAAGGGTATCAATGCTGCTCACAAAATTCATTTCAATACTGTTCAGGTTTCGCACCACAGGCTGGTTCGACCGCGGGGTAACCAGAAGATAGTAATACCAGGGCAACAGCTGAATCTGGGGTTCATTTCCTGCCTGGCCTGTCCGCACAGGAATGGGCACAGCATTCAAATCAAGCAACAAATCTTTGTTCAATCGCACTCCGTATGTAAAAAGTTGTGCCTGCAAACCCAGATGCAGGTCGATGGATACGGTAGTTCCCGATCGTTTTATGCTGTCCATGCTGGCCAAAACGGGATCGATCAGCCAAAGTACTTTTCCGCCGTACATGATGTATTGGTCTATCATCAGCTTTTCCCTTTCGGAAAAAGGTTTTTGAGGCTTCGCCACAATCAGTGCGCGATAACGGGGAACAACCTGAAACAGAGTGGAATTTTTCTTTTTTTCCCTTTCAAGCAACGGGTTAGGTAATGTGTCAATGCGCACCATCGAAAAGGAATAATCCTGATGTAGGGTATTAAAAATATCGCTTACCCGCTTTCCCTGTGGTTCCCCCTGTCCGGTAAGATAAGCGAGCGTGGGTTTTTTCGGCTGGACAAGTTCGTGAATAGCATTGACAAAGGTAAATTCCAAATTCTCAACAGAGTGATTCAGCACCTCAGCGGGGGGGATATTACGCTCATTGCTTAACAAAGAAACAGGAATCTCCCGTTTTTTGTAACGAAGAATGGCTCCCGGAAAGATAATTTGCTGCTGCATGCCATTTTTTGTTTTCACCTGCAGGTTGGTAGGAGACAGACCACTGTCTATCAGCCTCTGGTAAAACTTTTCCCGTTTTTTAGGGTTGGACGATGCCGACGGGTTAACAAACCTAAACCGAATGTAAGAGTTATATGCCTGCAGTTCTTCCAACATTTCGCGGGTTTGTATCTCCAGCCGTTTAAAACCGGCCGGAAATTTACCTTTCAGATAAACAGTAAACAACAACTCCGAGTGAACCTGCTTTAAAACATTTTTTGACACTTTGGCCAATGTAAACCGTTTGTCGCTGGTAAGATCGATACGGGTAAAATAAAGTGAGCCAAGATAATTTGCCGCCGCAATCACCAAAATGACCAGCAACAGCCGCAGACGATATTGCTTTCTGATTTTTCTTGCCGGGGAAGAAGAACGCTTTCTCATTTCCATTTCCTCCTTCCCAGAAAACTAACACTCAAAAAAAGAAAAAAGCTTATCAAACTCAAAAAATAAATCACATCACGCGAATCTATCACGCCGCGGCTCATGGAGGCATAATGGGCACTGATGCCAAAAGACTGAACAAAGAAAGCCTCCTCACCAAAAAACGGCGAAAGAAAATCAAATCCCATGTAAATAAATGCGCTGAGAACCACGGCCACAAGAAAAGAGACAATGGGATTGTTGGTAAGCGAAGAGGAAAAAATGCCAATGGCGGTAAATGCTGCCCCGAGAAAAAGCAAGCCGATGAATGACCCCCAGAAACCTCCGGAATCAATATCCCCCACCGGAAACCCCAAATGGTAAACAGAAAAATAATATACCAGTGTTGGAAGCAATGCCAGTACCACCAGCGTGAAAGCGGCAAAATATTTGGCAAGGACAATCCGGGTATCGTTCAATGGGCGAATAAGCAACAATTCCAGGGTACCGGTCCTTTTTTCTTCTGCCAGACTGTTCATGGTGACGGCCGGAACCAGAAAAAGAAAAACAAACGGCGCCAGGCTGAACAAACCATACAGATTGGCATAACCATTATCCAAAACATTTACGCCGGAAGGGAAAACCCACAAAAAAAGCCCGGTGACTGTCAGAAAAATACCAATAACCACCCAGCCGGTAATGGTGCTTAAAAACCCGAGAATTTCCTTTTTATACAAAGCGGCCATGAAATGTTTTTACTTTTGGTAACGCAAAAATACGGTTTTTAGTCCCTATAATTCAGGAAATATTACCGGTTCGGGCCCGTCAACCCAACGACAGAAAGAAAAATCTATTTCAATATCTTCAGTTTAGCAAAACGCAGCAACAGGTTTTTATTTCCTACCCCGTTGAAAAAAACTGTTGCTTTTTTATTAGGCCCCGAACCTTCTACCGATACAACTTTCCCTTTGCCAAACTTCGAATGTTCCACTTCCATACCAGCCATTAAGCCACTGGTTTCATCTGCCTGAAAAGTACTTCTTTCTCCAGTATCAGGACGGACAGGTTTCAGGCGACGACGTTGCGGGGGGAACATGTTTTTATGCTGTATACCATTTTCCACAGGAGCAGTCTTCAGCGGGGTTTTATGGGGAATGTCCAAAAGATTTTCATCAATTTCATCAAGAAACCGACTTGGTTCGGAGAAAGAGAACTGTCCCCACCGGTAACGGCTTTCGGCATACGACAGGGTTACTTTTTTCTTGGCCCGCGTGAGTGCGACATAAAACAAACGGCGCTCTTCCTCCAAATCGGCCCTTGTGCCAACAGACTGCACTCCGGGGAAAAGGTTTTCTTCCAGTCCAACAATATAAACATAAGGAAATTCCAAGCCTTTGGCGGCATGGATGGTCATCAGTGAAACTTTGTCACTATCACCTTCTTCTTCCTTATCTGCATCAGTAAACAGAGCCACTTCCTGCATAAACTCTTCCAGACTTCCCTGCGACGCCAAATCACCTTCATTAGCTTCTGCACCCCGTTCGCCGAACTCTTTGACACTGTTCAGCAGCTCTTCCATATTTTCCATCCGGTTGAGGGCTTCAGGAGTATCCTCCTCGCGGTACATACGGATAAGTCCGGAGCTATTGGCAATCATCTTAGCCACTTCATAAGCCTCTTTTTTCTTCATTTCCACGGCAAAACTTTTAATCATCTCCGTGAAATCAAACAGCCGGTTTTTGATCCCCGTATTGACTTTCAAACCATATTGCTGCGGGTTGCTCATAATTTCCCACATGCTGACACCATGCTTGTCAGCGGCAACAATGACCCGTTCCATGGTGGTTTTGCCGATACCGCGTGCAGGCGTACTAATGGCCCGTTGCAACGCATCTTCATCGTTATGGTTAATTGTTAACCTGAAATAAGCCAGCAAATCTTTTATCTCCCGTCGATTGTAAAACGATTGTCCGCCGTAAATACGGTAAGGAATATTCAGCTTTCGCAAAGCTTCTTCAATTGCCCGCGACTGGGCATTGGTACGGTATAGCACGGCAAAATCGCTGTTGGGGCGCTGCCGGTTCATCTTGACAGAGAATATGTGATCAGCCACCAGTTTTCCCTCTTCGTTATCACTGGCTGCTTTGATAAAACCTATCTTTTCCCCTTCTTCGTTATCAGTCCATACCGTTTTTTTGATTTGGTCTTTGTTAAAAGTAATCACTTTGTTGGCCGCACTGACAATATTTTTTGTAGAACGGTAATTTTGCTCCAGTTTAAAAAGTTGATAATCCGGGTAATCTTTCCTGAAATTCAGGATGTTTTGGATATCTGCGCCCCGGAAAGCATAAATACTTTGTGCGTCATCGCCCACCACGCAAATATTTTCGGTATTGGCAGCCAGCATTTTCACAATAAGGTACTGTGCCTGGTTAGTATCCTGATATTCATCCACCAAAATATAGTGGAACTTTTGCTGATATTTGTAAAGAACTTCGACAAAATCACGGAAAAGAATATAAGTATTGAAAAGCAGATCGTCAAAATCCATCGCATCGGCCCTTCTCAACCGGGCATTATAGGCAGCATAAATATCTTTTATCAATGGTTTTTCTGCACTTTCATCAGCAATCTGAATATCGCCATCCATGGAATAAACTTCAGGGCTTATGAGATGAGATTTGGCCATAGAGATCCGGTTACGGACATAATTAGGAACATAAACCTTCGGGTCAAGTTTCATTTCGCCAATGATATTACGGATGAGCTTTTTGCTGTCATCGGTATCATAAATAGTGAAATGGGAAGGATAGCCAAGGTGATGCCCATCGATACGAAGAATTTTCGCAAAAACAGAATGAAAGGTTCCCATCCATACATTGCGGGCTTCACCATCACCAACCAGTTGCACCACCCGCTCTTTCATTTCACGGGCTGCTTTATTGGTAAAAGTCAACGCCAGCACATGGAACGGGTCTGTTCCCCTGGCGAGCAGATAAGCAATGCGGTAGGTCAGCACCCTGGTCTTCCCCGACCCGGCCCCAGCAATAATCATGGAAGGCCCTTCGGTATGCACTACAGCTTCGTATTGTTCTTTGTTTAAATCCTTTAAAAAATCTTTCACTTTTCAATCTGTTTTTCTGTTTTGCAAAAGTAAATTTTATTGGTTTTGTCAGGGAAAATCCAGGTACAGGTTATCAACAAAATCCAGCCCCTGCCGTTTCATTATTCCGGATTTAACGAAAAAAAATAATTTCCCCCTTTCCCGTTATCAACAAACTGATTTTATTACTTTTGCCTGCATTTAAAAAATTTTTATGAGAAAGTATTTATCTATTTTACTGGTTGTACCCTTTTTAGTGGCACTAAGTGCCTGCAACCAGGGACAAAATAAACAAAACAAAAAAATGACAGAAGCTATTAATCCGGCCAACATGGATACCCTTGTCAAGCCGGGAAACAATTTTTACGAGTATGTTAACGGCGGCTGGATAAAAAGCCATCCTATTCCGCCTCAATACAGCCAGTACGGCGCTTTTACAATACTTTACGAAAAAAACCAAAAAGAGCTAAAAGCGCTGGTCAACGAAATCTCCAAAAAGAAAGATGTAAAAGAAGGAAGTATTGAGCAAAAGATCCGTGATTTTTATAACAGCGGCATGGATACAAGCCGTATTGATAAGTTGGGCATGACCCCTCTCGAACCGGAGCTGAAGAAAATTGCTGCCATCAAAAACCTTGAGATGGTTCAGCAGGAAATGGCATACCTTAACACCATTGGGGTACACCCCCTCTTTTATTTTTATGCCGGCCCGGATGAGAAAAACAGCACCATGGAGATTGCCAACCTGTATCAGGGCGGACTCGGACTGCCCGATGTATCTT
>JALUYM010000362.1 GCA_027018745.1 Bacteroidales bacterium
ATCAGAAAAAGACCAAAAACTATTGGAGTGGGCCATTCGTACAGGCAAAAAAAATGATATTTACAAAACTGTGGGCAAAAAGCTGAATACGCTTATCCGTTCCGGTGAAAAAACTTTCGATATTTCCGTATTACAGGATATTATGAAAACCATGGAAGAACTGGAGGGGAAAAATGACAACTGGGAAATTTTCAAACAAAAGTTTAATGCCGCCCATCCTGATTTTTTCGAGAAGCTTCTGGCTTCCCACCCCGGCCTGACCAAAACCGAGCAAAAGTTTTGTGCTTATCTGCGGATTCACATGAACTCGGCACAAATTGCCTCGGCTTTAAACGTTTCAAAAGAAGCCATCCGGAAAAACCGTTACCGCATCCGGAAAAAGCTGGATTTAAAGACTTCCGATTCATTGGAAGCATACATCAACAAATTTTAGCAAAAACAAAAAAAGCCGGTTAAACACCGGCTTTTTAGTAGCGGGGGCAGGATTCGAACCTACGACCTACGGGTTATGAGCCCGCCGAGCTACCACTGCTCCACCCCGCAATATATTTTTATGTTTCCAATTCAAATGAACGCAGAAGATTTTATTTTCTTCATCCCCTTTTAAAACGGGAGTGCAAAGATATATTTTGTTTCTTTGCCAAGCAAATATTTTTTAAAACTTTTTATGGCACATAAAGCAGGCTTTGTCAACATTATAGGCTATCCCAATGTCGGGAAATCAACATTAATGAATGCAGTGGTCGGGGAAAAGCTCTCTATCATCACATCAAAAGCACAAACAACCCGTCATCGTATCATGGGTATTGTGAATGGCGCTGACTTTCAAATTGTATATTCCGACACTCCCGGCATTGTCCGTCATCCCGCTTACAAGATGCACGAATACATGAACAAATACATTGAAATGGCCCTGACAGATGCTGACATTATCCTGCTCATGACCGAACCGGGCATAAAATTTGACGAAGAAACGGTTATTGCCTCGATAGAACACTCGGTTACTCCCCTGATCATACTGATTAACAAAATTGACTTGTCTGACCAATCAACAGTGGAAGCAGACATTGCCTACTGGCAGAAAAAATTTCCAAGGGCGACGGTTATCCCCGTGTCTGCACTTCGAAAATTCAACATCCCAAAAGTATTTGAAACCATATTGCAACAGCTTCCGGAAAGTCCGGCTTACTACCCCAAAGATGAGTTGACGACCCGGAGTGAGCGATTTTTCGTTTCGGAAATGATCCGTGAAAAAATATTCCTGAACTACAAAAAAGAAATTCCGTATTCTGTTGAGGTTGCAGTAGAATCCTTCAAAGAAAGTGAAAAGCTGATTAAAATCCATGCTTACATCTTTGTAGAACGCGACTCACAAAAAGGTATCCTTTTAGGCCATCAGGGAAAAGCCATAAAGCGCACCGGAACTATGGCCCGTGAAGAAATGGAAAAGTTTTTTGATAAAAAAATTTTTCTGCAGCTTTCGGTAAAAGTGAACAAAGACTGGCGAAACAACGAAAAACTGCTGAACCAGTTTGGATATGACCATTGATACCGTTATCATTTTAAAAATGAAGTTGTTTAGTACATTTTAAACTAATTTTGCAAAAAAGTGCATATGAATAATATTGTGGCCATTGTAGGACGTCCGAATGTGGGAAAATCCACGTTGTTTAACCGACTTACCGGAACGAAAAAAGCAATTGTTGAGTCGGAAAGTGGCGTCACCCGCGACCGGATCTATGGCAAAAGTGACTGGAACGGAAAAGAATTTTCCGTTATCGACACCGGTGGTTTTGTACAGGGATCTGATGATGTTTTCGAAGAAGAAATCCGGAAACAGGTGCTTTTTGCCATAGACGAAGCAGATGCCATCCTTTTTGTAGTTGATGCCCGCGAAGGCATTCACCCTTTAGATGAAGATGTGGCTGAGATATTGCGCCGTTCTGGGAAAAAAGTCTTTGTTGCCGCCAATAAAACAGATACTCCCAACCTGACGCACATTGGCAGTGATTTTTATGCCCTCGGCTTAGGCGAAATTTATCCCATTTCGTCGATAAACGGCAATGGTACCGGCGACCTGCTGGATGAAGTTGTAAAAGATTTTTCAAAAACCGGAGAGGAAGAAATCCCTGATATTCCGAGAATTGCCGTTATCGGACGTCCCAATGTGGGTAAATCATCGTTTATCAATATGTTGATTGGCGACACGCGAAACATTGTTACACCGGTGCCCGGGACAACACGCGATTCCATCTACACTCCATTTAAAGGTTTTGGCCATGAATTTATGCTGGTGGATACTGCCGGGCTGCGGAAAAAAGGCAAAGTTTACGAAAACATAGAATTTTATTCTACCCTGCGTACCATTCGCGCCATCGAAAACTCCGATGTTTGTCTGGTTATGATCGATGCAAGCCAGGGAATAGAAAAACAAGATGTGAGTATTTTCCATTTGGCTGAAAAAAACCGGAAAGGAATTGTCGTTGTTGTCAACAAATGGGATCTGGTAAAAAAATCCAGTAATACACATTTGGAATTTGAGAAAACCATACGCCAACGGATTGCCCCGTTTAATGATGTTCCCATTGTATTTGTTTCGGTTCATGAAAAACAACGGATCTTCAAAGCTTTGAATTATGCCGAAGAAATCTATAACAAACGCAGCAAACATATTTCAACCTCTCAGCTCAATAATTTTTTGTTGCCCATCATTGAAGAAAATCCACACCCCATGGCTTCGCGCGGGCGCTACATCCGGATAAAATACATTACACAACTGAAAACGAATACACCACAGTTTGTCTTCTTTTGCAACCTGCCTGATGAAGTAAAAGATCAGTACAAAAGATTTCTGGAAAACAAGATCAGACAGCATTTTGATTTTACAGGAGTTCCTATCCAACTGTTTTTCAGACAAAAATAATGCACTATGTCTCATGTCAGACTCGACAAATGGCTTTGGGCAGTACGGTTGTACAAAACCCGTTCGCAGGCAACAGAAGCGTGCAAAGGAGGAAAAATAAAAATTGCCGGACTTCACGCCAAACCTTCCCGGGAGATAAACGAAGGGGATGAGATCGAAATCCACACCTCGGGAATAATAAAAAAGGTAAGAGTAAAAAAAGCCACCAAAAACCGTGTTTCGGCAGCGCTGGTACCAGACCTGATGGAAGACCTGACTCCTGCCGAAGAACTGGAAAAATTGCAGATGATGCGGCAGCTCAACTATGAAAAGCGCCTTCGCGGTACCGGAAGGCCTACCAAAAAAGAACGCCGGGTGCTGGACAGGTTGAAGGGGAAGAAATAGGAAAAAGCAAAGAGTAGTAGTCATTTGGTGGTCAGGAAATGGTCAGGCAGTGGTCATTCATGGTCATTCAATGGTCATTCATGGTCATTCATGGTCATTCGGTAGTCATTCAATGGTCATTCAATGGTCATTCATGGTCATTCGATGGTCATTCGGTATTCGATGGTCATTCGGTGGTCATTCATGGTCATTCATGGTCATTCGGTAGTCATTCGGTGGTCATTCGGTAGTTATTCAGTGGGAATGCAAAAGACATTAATGGTTTTTATCAACGAATTTCACAAACTTCACAAATTTCACGAATGGGTTTTTCCTTTCGGGCTTCCAGCATGAAAGAAAAAACTGCGGCGGCGGCAAGGAAATCGCGGGAAATGAATCCCCGCTACGTTTGGGAGCCATCCGCCGTGGGCGGACTAAATCCTGCAGTTTTTTGCTGATTTAGGGCTCAATTTGTTGTTTCTGAATTTATTTGCGGCAGGGATAGGAGTGGCAGCCCCCGGCAGACGGCGGCCTGGGTTTTGCCGACCGGCGGAGGCTGACGGCAGGAAGACCCCGCACGGCCGTTGCAAACCCTGCCGCCGGCAACGGGGCTAAAACGGACAGCCCGTGAAAGCCTGTGTGCAGGCCCGCCCAAAAATTAACCCCATTAAATCAACGGATTGTAATCTAAAATCAATAAAAATTCTTATTTTTTCTTAAAAAGATAGTTCGCATGCGTAATATTTTAAGATTTTTTACCGATATTTGTGCAAAATAAAACGGATAACTTAAAAATTTATATCATGAAAATTCTGGTATTGATTAGTAATGTACCTGATACAACAACAAAGATCAGGTTTACCGGGGACAACAAAGCCTTTGACGCCACGGGTGTTCAATGGATTATTAATCCCTGGGACGAACTGGCATTGACACGTGCCATGGAACTAAAAGAAGCTGGCGGGGTGGAAAAAATAACAGTGGCTAATGTGGGCACAAAAATTACAGAACCGACTTTGCGCAAGGCACTTGCTGTTGGCGCAGACGATGCCATCCGTATTGATGCCGAACCATTGGATGCTTACTTTGTGGCCACACAGCTGGCACAGGTTGCAAAAGATTACGATCTGATTTTAGCTGGTATTGAAGCCTCAGATTATAACGGAGCCGGCGTGGGTGGCATGTTGGCTGAAATTTTGGGTATCAATTCCGTATCAGCTGTTTCCGGTATTGACCTTGAAAACGGGGAGTTGAAAATACACCGGGATATCGATGGCGGGTCTCAGCTTTTGAGCATCCCTACCCCATTGATAGCCATTGTTCAGAAAGGGATTGCCATTGATCCGAGAATTCCGGCCATGCGTGGTATCATGATGGCCCGTAAAAAACCACTGAACGTAGTGCCTCCGGTAGATGCAGAAGCAAGAACAGAATTTTTATCTTATGAATTACCGGCTCCCAAAGCTGCCTGCAAGATGGTGGATGAAGACAATGCAAAAGAGCTTATCAGACTCTTACGCGAGGAAGCTAAAGTTTTGTAATCAAAATCTTTAATCTTTAAAAATTAAAAAAATGTCAATATTAGTATATACAGAAAATTGGGCCGGTAAATTTAAAAAACTTACCTACGAAATTGTTTCGTTTGCTGCTGCTATTGCAAAAGAAATGGGAAGCAGTGTTACCGCCCTGTCCATTGGTCATGTAGCTGATGACGAACTGAAAACATTGGGAAAATACGGTGCCAACAAGGTGCTGAACGTAAAAGACGACCGTTTCGAGTCGCTGGACAACAAAGCGCTGGCTGATGCCGTTACCAAAGCTGCCGAAAAAGAAGGTTCCAATGTCATTATTTTTGCCCACAATAATGAAGGAAAAGCCATTGCCCCCCGCGTTTCTGTCAAATTGAACGCCGGCATGGTTTCAGGTGTTACCGGACTCCCGGTAAGTGTTGATCCTTTCGTGGTACGCAAAAAAGTTTTTACAGGAAAGGCTTTTGCTAACATCCAAATTAAAACAGACATTAGGGTTATCACCTTCGCCCAAAATTCATTTGAAGTAGTTGAAAACCCGACAGAAGCCGCAATAGAAGTTTTTGATCCGCAAATTGGAGATGAGGAATTCAACACGGTTATCAAAGACACCCACCTTATCACAGGCAAAGTATTGCTGACTGATGCCGAGATTGTTGTTTCCGGCGGCCGTGGCATGAAAGGCCCCGAAAACTGGGGCGGACTGGAAGAGCTTGGCGATTTGCTCGGCGCCGGAATGGCCTGTTCGCGTCCGGTTTCCGATGAGGGCTGGCGTCCCAAAGAAGAACATGTTGGCCAAACCGGAAAAATCATTGCACCGAACGTATACATGGCCTTCGGCATTTCCGGAGCTATCCAGCATTTGGGCGGCGTAAGCTCATCGAAATATATTGTTGCTATCAATAAAGACCCCGAAGCGCCCATTTTTGAAGCTGCCGATTATGGTATTATTGGCGATGCTTTCAAAGTTATTCCTCAACTGATTGAAGCCGTAAAAGAAATGAAGGCCAATAAATAAATCTTTTTAATCAATCTTTGTGAAACCGGCTTGGATTTTTTCGGGCCGGTTTTTTTCTTGAAATTGTTAAAAGCTTACCCTTTTGCGATACTCCTCGAAATAATAATTTTCTGGATTTCGGAGGTTCCTTCGTAAATCTGGGTAAGCTTGGCTTCGCGCATGAGGCGTTCCACATGGTATTCTTTTACATAGCCATACCCGCCATGAATCTGAACCGCTTCCGTGGTCACTTCCATGGCAATATCAGCGGCATATTGTTTGGCCATGGCACTGGCCACCGTAATGGATTTGTGGTTGTCCTTAAGCCAGGCTGCTTTCAGGCAAAGATTGCGGGCATTTTCAATCTTCACGGCCATGTCGCTTAATTTAAAGGCCAGCGACTGATGGTTTATAATTTCCGTACCGAAAGCTTTCCGCTCTTTGGCATAAGCCACAGCCCGGTCAAAAGCACCCGAAGCGATTCCCAGTGCCTGGGAAGCGATGCCGATACGTCCGGCCTCGAGCACCATCATGGCAAATTTAAACCCGAAACCATCTTCTCCGATCCGGTTTTCTTTGGGTACTTTCACATCAGTAAACATAACAGAATGGGTGTCGGAACTACGCATGCCCATTTTATTTTCGTGAGGGCCCACAACAATTCCGGGTGTATCTTTTTCCACGATAAAAGCGTTAATGCCATGCGATTTTTTCTCCGGATGGGTTTGTGCCATTACAATATAGGTTGAAGCAGATCCGCCATTGGTAATCCAGTTTTTGGTACCGTTGAGCAGATAATAATCACCTTTATCTTCGGCAGAAGTATATTGGTGTGTTGCATCAGACCCGGCTTCCGGTTCCGACAACAGAAAAGCACCTATTACTTCACCCCGGGCCAGTGGTTTCAGGTATTTTTGTTTTTGCTCTTCTGTTCCAAAACGATTTAATCCATAACAAACCAGTGAATTGTTCACCGACATGATCACAGCCACAGAAGAATCGACTTTGGCAATTTCTTCCATGGCCAAAACATAAGAAACCGTATCCATGCCGCCGCCATCATATTCGGGCGGGACCATCATGCCGAGAAAACCTAACCCGGCCAGTTTTTTTACATGATCAGTAGGGAATATGGCTTTTTCATCTCTTTCCAAAACATCCTGAAGTAGTTCGCGTTGGGCGAAATCCCGGGCAGCCTGTCGGATCATCAACTGCTCTTCCGTAAATTCAAAATTCATGATTAATATTTTTTTAAATAAACTATAATTGTCTCTCTTTCCTGCCAAGTACAGGATTAGCTGCTAACAAATTTACGGAATAATTGGTTTGTACCGGTTCTAAATATCGGGTATGATAAAAACGGCGTTATTCAAAGTTTTGTCCGGCCATACGTTCTGCTGCCTGCCTGTAACCGGCCATGAGTTCAGCCATGATCTCTTTTGCCGGTTTAATCCTGTCAATCATCCCGGCTACTTGTCCTATTTCCAGTTCCCCTTCGTCCACATCGCCTTCGAACATTCCTTTTTTGGCCCGGCCCCTGCCCAGCAGGGTAGCCAGCTCTTCTTTGGAAGCACCCGAAAGCTCCAGTCGCCGCACGGCTTCAAAAAAAGGGTTGCGCAACAGCCGCACCGGCACCAGTTGTTTGAGCGAAAGGTAGGTTTCCCCTTCGCACGAAGCTATGATTTTTTCTTTAAAAGCCTTGTGTGCCGACGACTCCGCCGAAGCGGCAAAAAGGCTGCCAATCTGTACTCCTGAAGCCCCGAGGGCCATCATGGCATAAATGGCTTCTCCCGAACCGATTCCTCCGGCGGCAATCACGGGAATTTTCATTTCCCCCTGCAGCAATTGCAGCAATACCAGCGTGGTGGTCTCTTCGTAGCCGTTGTGCCCGCCGGCTTCAAAACCTTCGGCCACAACGGCGTCCACACCGGCAGCCTGTGCTTTCAGGGCAAACTTCTTATTGGACACCACGTGTACGACGGTTATTCCTTTCTCTTTTAGGAAAGCCGTGTATTTTTTCGGATTGCCGGCCGAAGTAAAAACGATTTTAACCCCTTCGCGTACAAGGATTTCCATGATTTTATCCGTCTGAGGGTAAAGAAGGGGAACATTCACGCCAAAGGAATACCG
>JALUYM010000363.1 GCA_027018745.1 Bacteroidales bacterium
AACCACGTATTCCTTTTTCTTTGTTTTCTATTGTTCCTATTTCCGGAAATTCTGAGAGAATATCTAAAAAATCATATACCTTTCTCGTAAATGCCTTTGCAACACTTTCTCCCCATTCTACAAGAAGATAGTCTAAAATCTGATCAAACTTTTTGTTCGCCCTTTTTGTCCAGTAAATTTTTAAAGCCATTTTTCATGTTTTTTTCTCATTTCTTCATGGCTTATTAGATTTTCAGGCTTTTCGCTTTCTTCAAATGCTAAATCTAGTTCTTCCTGTTCCTTTTTTGTCAATCCTTTCCATAGTTTTCCTTCTTTACCCGAGATTCTTCTTTTTATCAGGGCATAAAAGTCTGACAATAGGCTTTCATTGTCTATGCTGTCTATTAGATTATGAAAATCTTTTTTAAGTTCTAACGTGTTCATGGCAGTTCTTTTTTGACAAAGTTAATGATTATTTCTTTTTGATAACCTTTTCCTATTATGTGTGTCAACACATATTAACCTTCTTCCAACTTCCGTCTTCCGGCTTCGGACTTCCTTCTTCCAACCATTTATCTCACCCGGTCCAGTTCCACGGTAAAGTGGCGCATAATGGGTGCTTCTTTTAAAATTTTCAGCCCTTTGGTAATTTCCCTGCGCCGGTCGAATACATTGATGACCGCCGCTGCCACGTAGTCCATGTGGTTGTTGGTGTAAACCCTTCGCGGAATAGCCAGCCGAAGCAACTCCAATTCGGGATAGCGGTTTTTTCGCGTATCCGGATCCCGGTCAGCAAGTAATGTGCCAATTTCCACACCCCTGACACCTCCTTCGATGTACAGCTCCACACCAAGTGTCTGCGCCACAAACTCTTCTTTGGGCAGATTGGGCAAAAACCGTTTGGCATCGATAAATATGGCATGTCCGCCGTATGGATACTGAATAGGAATACCGTAGTCACGCAGTTGTTTCCCAAGGTAAGCCACCTGATTGATGCGTGTTTCGAGATAATCAAACTCCGTCCCTTCGTAAAGTCCCTGTGCCAGGGCATTCATATCGCGTCCCGACATGCCGCCGTAGTTGATGAAACCTTCAAACATAATGGTGAACATAGACGCTTTCTCAAAAAGTTCACGGCTGCGGAACCCGATAAACCCGCCCATATTGACGATAGCATCTTTTTTGCTGCTCATGGTCATACCATCAGCCTGGGCAAACATCTCATGCACAATCTCACGGATGGGTTTGTCTTTGAATGCCTCTTCGCGCATTTTGATAAAATAGGCATTTTCGGCAAAACGGGCAGAATCAAAAAAGACAGGAATATCATATTGGCCGGCCAGTTTTTTAACGGCTTTCATGTTTTCGATAGAAACCGGCTGCCCGCCCGAAGAGTTACAGGTTATGGTAACCATGATAAGCGGAATGCGTTCCTTTGGGTATTTTTTCAGGACTGCTTCCAGCTTGCCGAGATCCACATTTCCTTTAAAAGGATGGTCCAGCTCGGTATGAAAAGCCTCGTCGATGGTACAGTCAATAGCATGAGCTTTCCGGAATTCAATATGGCCTTTGGTGGTGTCGAAATGAGAGTTGCCAGGGACGATATCGCCCTCTTTTATCATGGTGGAGAAAAGTACGTTTTCGGCAGCCCTGCCCTGATGTGTGGGCAGAAAATAATCAAATCCGGTTATGTCGGTAATAGCTTCTTTCAATTTATAATAAGAAGAAGCTCCGGCGTAGCTCTCGTCGCCAAGCATCATGGCCGACCACTGTTTGTCGCTCATGGCACCGGTGCCGGAGTCGGTGAGCAGGTCAATAAAAACATGACTACTGCGCAGGTTAAACAGGTTGTACCGGGCTTCTTTTATCCAGCGGATACGCTCCTCGCGTGTGCTACGGCGGATATGCTCTACGGTTTTCATCTTATAGGATTCTGCAAAAGGTAATTCCATTTTACTAAATTTAAATCATTAAATAAATGTGAAAATTAATCTGAAAAAGGTACTCAGATTAGCAGAACCGATCTCTTTCCTTGATGTTCAGAAAGATGGATTTTGGATGTATGTTTGTCAATGACAACATGATATTACGATTTGACGCAAAGGTAATAAAAAATAATACTACTGCAAGTTTGGAGAAACTCAGAATTCAGAAGGCGGGAAAAAACTATAAAAAGAACAGGCTGCCACCATCAACCAAAGGGCCGTCATACAATTCAACAATCTCGTAATTCCGGCTTCGAAGTAGAGCGGATAATTTTTCCCCTTCCGGAAAACGGGAAAGACTGCCGACAATGAAAATCCGGTTTTCGTGAATGCCAAGACAGCCGCCAAGAAACCCGTGTTCGAACCCGGGAAGTAAAATACCTTTGGGTGAAAAATAGTGTACTTCCAGCCTTCTTTTTTGCAGTTGTTTAAAAATCCCTTTGTCCGAAGTGATGAACAAATCGTTGTTCAGTGCCAGCAGGTTGCAACGGGTGTAGCCCTGATTTACATGAATAAAATCCTTTCTTACAAAAGTCTCTTTCAGTGATACATCAGCACACTTCGTGTTGTGAATCAGGAATTTGTCCGTCACAACGGTATTATACCGGGCTGTTTGAGGATATAATTTTCCAACAGGAACCTTACCTTTTACAAAAGGGATATTCCAATTTTTCAGTAGGGTGAAATATGATTCCGGCAGGTTGGGGGCCACAATAAGTTGCTGTTGATAATGGCAAAAGAAAAGGTCGGGATGACCGAAAACGGCATCGTAAGTGATGCCCCGTGTGGCAAAAGGAACAAACGTCCCGAAAGCAGAGAGATTTTCAATGGCCGGGACAGGCAGGCGGGCATCACCGATAATGCGCATAATTTGATTAATTTAACCGCCCCAAAATTAAGGTAAATATGAAACGAAAAAAAATCAATAAACCGGTGAGCCTGCTGATTGTAGTGTTGATTTATGCACTGGCGTTTATGGCAGCATTCTGGAGTGTGATAGAATTAAAAATTCCTTCTCCTTTGTGGCAAATGGCCTATGCCAACCTGATTGCTACCGTCATCATCTACTTCTTCAGCAAGTTTACGGACAACTCCAGCCTTTATGACCCCTACTGGAGTATGGCCCCGATTCTGACATCATTTTACTGGTTGCTTCCCGAGATTTTTTCGGATACAGTTTCTGTCTATCAATGGCTTATCTTCGCACTTATCGTTGTCTGGGGGCTGCGTCTGACACTCAACTGGGGGCTGCGCTGGAAAGGGTTTCAGGATGAAGACTGGCGTTATGTGGCCATCCGCAACAAAACCAAAAACTGGTACTGGCCGGTGAGCCTCGTTGGCATTCACCTGTTACCGACCACACTGATATTTCTTGGGATGCTGCCACTTTATTTTGTATTCCGTACCCATCAGGAACCGCAAATTTGGTTATTTGTCATAGCTGCTTTGTTGTTAGTTGTGGCCATAAGTATGGAATCGGTAGCTGATTTCCAGCTGTTAAAATTCAGAGATTCAGACAGAAATGAAAACAAGCTTTTGCGTACCGGGCTTTGGAAAAAAATGCGCCATCCCAATTACACGGGAGAAATACTGTTTTGGTGGGGACTTTTTTTATCTGCCATTGCTTTTTATCCTGTTCTGTGGCGGCTGTTTCTCGGCCCCGGACTGATTACCATTTTGTTTTTCTTCATTAGTATTCCGGTGATGGATAAGAGATTGAGTGAAAAAAGTCAGAAGATGGAAGTCAGAAGTCAGAAGATGGGAGCCGAAAGGAAGGGAAAAGATAAAAGGAAAAAGACAAAAGTTAGGTGAAAGGGTAAAAATATGGGTAGAGGAGATAAATGGACTTTAAACGGGAAAACCGCTCTGGTAACGGGGAGTACAAAAGGTATTGGCCGGGCGGTGGCGGAGGAACTGGCTTCGATGGGCGCTGCGGTTTTTATTGTGGCCCGCCGTCGAAAGGAGGTGGAAACACAAGTGAATAAGATGCAGGATTCGGGCTTTGAGGCGTTTGGTATTACAGCTGATGTAACCCTTCCGGAAGACAGAAAACAAATACTGGCAATCGTTAACCGGACAAAACATGGTTTAGATATTCTAATCAACAACGTGGGAACTAACATCCGTAAAAAGGCCGTTGATTACAGCGATGCAGAATATCTTCATATTTTAAATACCAACATGCATTCCAATTTTGCCTTGTCCCGGCTTTTCTATCCTCTGCTAAAAATATCGAAGGATGCTGCCTTGGTAAATGTGCTTTCGGTCGCCGGACTCACACATCTGCGTTCGGGAGCACCTTACGGGATGAGTAAGGCTGCATTGACTCAGCTCACAAGAAATCTGGCTGTGGAATGGGCTGCTAATGGTATCCGGGTGAATGCAGTGGCTCCCTGGTATACGAAAACGCCATTGGTGAAAAAACTGTTGCAGGACAAAAAATATTTGCAGGATGTACTTGACCGTACCCCCATGAAACGGCTTGCCGAGCCGGAAGAGGTGGCCACGGCAGTGGCTTTCCTTTGCATGCCGGCAGCTTCGTATGTTACCGGACAATGCCTCGCTGTGGATGGCGGATTTCTGGTAAACGGGTTTTAGGGGACTTCTAATAATTGCTTCCCAGTCAGGATTTTCAGAGCTTTCGTCAGGCTGCCTCTATAAAACTTTGGTAAAGAAAATTCAATATTGTTGTGTTTGCTTTGTTTCTTAAAAAGTATGTATATATGTTAAGCAGGGATAAACAATGACATAACACTTTCCAACTTCCGTCTTCCCTCCCCTCACTTTCTCCCATAATCCGCCGGAATCTCCCCCCAGATACTTGTTTCCCATTTCAGGATGGGAATGTCGCTGTAATCGTTTTCCTTGAGCCATTTCTGGGCACTGTGAACGGCACGCAATAATTCCCGGTTTTTGTCGCTCCATTTCAGCTTGGTGTTGACCTGTTTTTTCCGAACCCAGGCGATGGCTGTGCGCGAGTCGGAATAAAGAGGCATTTTCAGCTTGTTTTTCTTCAGCCAGGCCAGCCCCAGCACTATGGCAAGAAACTCACCGATATTTACAGTTCCTTCCTGATACGGGCCACGACGAAAAATTTCAGTTTCGGTATCAGTAAAAACACCACGATATTCCAATATTCCCGGATTCCCTTTGCAGGCCGCATCCACCGAAAGGCTATACAGGATAGGTTTGCGGTCAGTGGTCAGTTCACGCAGGTTTTTCTTCCCTTTCATCACACTGATTTCTTCATACGGTTTCTCAAAAGCCCTATTGGCTTCTTCGAGGGACGAAAACGACTTGAACTGTGCCCGTTCGTAGCCGGTAATCTGTTCTTTACAGGCTTCCCAGCTGCTGTAGATACCCGGACGAAATCCCCGCCACACCACATAATATTTCTTTTTTGCCTTTTTACTCACGAGGCAAAGGTAAAAGGTTTTTTATCATCTTTCAGGCCACCCCCTCTCCTTTCAGGTGCAAGGCAACCTGAAAGGAGGAAACAAGCTCTCCCGAAAGACGGAGACAAAGCCACTGAAAAAACAAGATTTCTCCCTACCATTAATTTCATATTTTCCGCCTAAATACTACGCATACGAACTAATTCCCATTTTAGGAAGTGCTCCTGATTTGGGACTTAATTCCCATTTTAGGACAATTATCTGTATTTTAATGTTTTATTTGGTATAAAAATTTGGTTTTTAAAAAATGTTTTTATAAGTTTGCTAAAAATTAAATCAAAACCAATGGAAAACCCTGTCTTTCCCGGATTTAAAAGCTAAATACAATTGAAATGAAGAAATCATTTTCTGTTTTCTATTGGAGAACCAATTAATAAGCATTGATTTATCCGGTTCAATTCTATATGCTGTATGACTCTATTCATTAAAACACAAGATTATGAAAAAATTATTACTTGTTTTAATAGTCAGTTTCGGATTTCTAACTCCAGTATTGAGCCAAACGCCAAATGCATGGATAAACGAATTTCATTATGATAATTCAGGAACTGATGAAGGGGAATTTGTTGAAATTGTAATCGAAAATGCTAGTTCCTATACTCTTTCTAATTTCCAGGTAGATTTATATAATGGAAGCAGTGGCGTATCTTATGGCAACAAAACAGTTGATAACTTTACACAGGGTAATACTGTTGGAAATTATACTTTTTTCTACTGGGAACCCAGTAGTATACAAAATGGGCCTGATGGAATAGCACTAAGTTACAATGGGACATTAATATCCGGACAGTTTTTGAGTTATGAAGGTTCTTTTTCTGCTACAGATGGGCCTGCAAACGGGCAAACTTCAACAGATGTCGGAGTTTCTGAGAGTAGTACCACCCCAACCGGACAGTCTCTTCAGCTATCGGGTACAGGAACTCAGTATAGTGACTTTTCATGGCAGTCACCGGCAACCGCTACAAAAGGAGCAATAAATAACGGTCAAACATTTGGTGCTTCCAGACCGGGGAACCCCACAACCTTCTTGGCAACAACTGTTTCTATTTCCGAAATTCACCTTTCCTGGGCACAAAATGGCAGTAGTGATAATGTTATGGTAGCATGGAGTTCAGATGGCACTTTCGGAACCCCAACGGATGGATCAACTTATGTTGCAGGAAATGCTATTAGCGAAGGAGGAACAGTTATCTACAATGGAAATGCTTTGCTTTATAATCATACAGGACTTTTATCAGGTACACATTACTATTACAAGGCCTGGTCGGTGGATGGGTCTGATGCCTATTCATCCGGTGTAATATCTGATGCTACGACTATTCCCAAAATTCTGATTACTGAAATTATGCAAAACCCTAGTGATGTTACTGATGCGAACGGTGAATGGTTTGAAATATATAACTATGGCACTTCTACGGTTGATATTAATGGGTATGTAATTAAAGATGCCGGTACTGATTCGCACACAATTAACAACGGAAGGCCTTTAAACATTGCGGCAGGTTCATTTTTAGTACTTGGGAAAAATTCTACTACTTCAACTAACGGTGGAGTCCCTGTAGATTACCAATATAGTGGAATAACATTAGGCAATGGCGCAGATGCAATTATCCTATACATGACGGATGGTACCACAGAAGTTGACCGGGTAGAATGGGATGGCGGTACTAATTGGCCGGATCCAGCCGGAGCATCTATGATTTTTACAGGTCAACCCACAGATGACAATAATATTGGCAGCAATTGGACGACATCTGTAAAAAGAGAAAATAATTTTTCCAATCCTGGCGGAACAGAAACGGATAAAGGCTCTCCAGGTAAAAATGGTCTCTACCAAAACCTCATTTCCACTACTACATGGTCCGGAACCGGAAACTGGAATGAAGGAAATGGTGTTGGTAATACCAATTGGAGCAACGGTAGCCCTGGGAATAAAACATCAGTAATAATTGATGGATCAGTTACTATCGAAGCCAGTACTAACCACCCTGCAAAATCAAAAGATTTAAGTATCAATTCTGGGAAGTCCCTTTCCATTCCTGCCGGTTCAGCTCTTTCAGTTAGCGGTAATTTGACAAACAACGGGACACTCACTGTTCAATCCTCATCTTCCGGCAACGGCTCGCTTATTGTGGATGGCACGGTTTCCGGAAGTGCCACCGTTCAGCGTTATGTAACTTATAAAGACGATAGCCATGGCTGGCACGAAATAGGCTGTCCGGTGAATACGATGACCGTATCAGGTTCCTCTTTTGATCCAGGAACTGATGCTACGAAAGATTTATACAAATGGAACGAAGCCAATAATATCTGGGATAATTACAAAGCCAATATCTTTAATTTTGCTGCCGGGCATGGCTACCTGATGTCAAACAAAAATACTGCCGATCAGACTTTTACCGGTATGTTAAATGCAGATGATGTCTCCGTTTCTTTAACATACACCACTACATCATCTGGTGGCAGCGGAGGCTGGAACCTGTTGGGTAATCCTTTTCCTTCTGCCATTAA
>JALUYM010000364.1 GCA_027018745.1 Bacteroidales bacterium
ACTGTCCATATCAATGTAAACCGCCCGTTTGATACGTCTTCCCCCCGACTCTTCCATGCCCCGCCAGTTTTGAAACGAATTGCTCACCAGGCTGTAAGTCGGAATAGTAACAATGGTCTTGTCCCAATTTTGTACTTTCACGGTTGTCAATGTAATCTCAAGCACCGTACCATCGGCATGGTATTGCGGCATACTGATCCAGTCGCCTATGCGGATCATTTTGTTAAAGGTAAGCTGCAATCCGCCAACAAAACCAAGGATAGGATCACGAAAAATCAACATCAAAACGGCCGACAGGGTTCCCAAACTGATAAGCAGGGAATTCAAATCGCGGTGAAACAGGGTAGCTATGGCAAAAAGGGCACCAAAAAGATATAGAATGATTTTTATGATCTGCACCAGCCCTTTGATAGGATGATCTTTAGAAAATTCGAACCGGTCGTAATAATCATTCAAAGTGGATAAAAGACTATCCACAATCAACACAATAATGATAACAAACGTTACCTCGAGAATACGCCTTGTCACACCCACCAGCACAGGAATAGAATAGATGCTGTCCTGCACAAAATAGTAAAGGATAAGTGTAGGTACCAGATAAGAAATCCGTCTGAAAAGACGGTGTTTTATCAGCAAATCGTCAAACTGGTTTTTGGAACGGCGGAAAACGGGTATCAAAATTTTTTTCATCCCGCTCCAGGTCAGGCGAAAAATGATATATGACAGAAAAAACAGCAACAACAGCGAGATAATTTCTCCTGTTATATCAGCCCAGTTGAGGGGGAACCCCGCTTTTCCAAAAAGGTTAATCAGATAAATGGTAAATGCTTTCAGGTAGTTATTCATATATCAGATTAATTTTCTATCGTCCGAATATAATTTTATTAGAATGGATTTCATGTTTTCGTACAGTCTCTTTAATGTTAGAAAGTTGTTGGCTAATATAGGAATTAATGCCGTTTATCAATTGTCCTTTCGGGGTGAAAACAAAATTTTTCTATCCGCCATGCAATTTCACTTTGTAACCTTCTTTCTCAAGTAGGGCTTTTACTTTTTCCCGAAAATCTCCCTGTATCAATATTTCTCCTCCTTTCACCGATCCTCCCGAGCCACAGGCACTTTTCAGTTTTTTTCCAAGGCTTTTCAAATCATCGGAATTTCCCACAAAGCCGGTTATCAGGGTTACTTTCTTTCCTTTGCGTTGCTTTTTGTCCAGCGAAAGATAAAGTTTCTGCTGTGATGGGGGCAAACTGATCAAAGGTTGCTTTTCTTCTTCGTAACGGAAATCAGGATCGGTAGAATAAACCACCCGTGTATTTTTCTTATTTGATGACATGGTTTGGAATAATTACTTTTAACGATAGCGGATGCACTTTGATTTCCATGTCCTTACTGATTTTCCGGGCTTCCCCATCAACGTTGACTACCCTGTTTTTCTTTTGGGAAACCCAAAAATGCCCCGACCGGTAACTCTCCACATACCTCGACTTGTCAATTGCCCGCAGCAAAAGTAAATTGGCAATCAAAGGAAGTTCAAAAATACCGGGCTTCTGCACCAGGATTATGTCTAATTTACCATCGCGTAAACGTGCATTAGGAGCAATGGCCGTATTGTAACCAAATTGGTTGGAATTGGCAAAACTGATAAAAAAGGCCCGCTTTTTCAGCACTGTACCATCCTCGAACTCAACACGGTATTTTTTAGGTTTGTAATACAGAAAATTTGTAGAGATCAGATGGGCATAAGAAAAAAAACCCCTGCGTTCGCCTTTGGCAAACAGTTTGGCCACCAACGCATCAAAACCTACGCCGGCAATACTGACAAAAGGAATACCGTTTATGGTAGCCGTATCAATTTCAGTAACACGCTGATGGTTTATGAGGCGCATGGCCCCCGGAATCATTCGCGGGATGCCCAAATGCCTGGCCAGTCCGTTACCAGAGCCTTGGGGAATGATACCCAGCACTGTCTCACTGCCTATAATTTGGGATGCTACTTCGTTGATGGTACCATCACCGCCCACAGCAACCACAATGTCAACTTTTTTTTCCACAGCTTCCCGGCTCAGTTCCACAGCATGACCGGCATATTTGGTTTCTTTGATCTCCGGAATAAATATTTTTTTATTGATATACCTTTTGACAGCCTCGGTAAGCCTGATACGCCGGTGCATTCCTGAGACAGGGTTAATAATAAAAAGGATTTGTTTTTTCTGGGGCAGAGTTTGCTGCATAGGTATTCTTTCATTAAGTATTTACCATCGGATAAACCTGAACATTTAGGAGTGCAAAGCTAAAAAAATATAAGAATCCGGCGTTTCCGAATTCATACGATGAAGCAGGAAACATTTTGTAAAACAAATAACTATTTGTATAACAGTATCATACGTCTTTATAATAATTTATATTAAATCATAACATTGTGCTCAAATTATTTTAAGGAAGAATCGATTTCGGTTCTAATTTAATTACAAAATAAATACCTTTGTCATTCGTAAGGCCAGCCCATACGCTAGACCGGTAACAAATTAAGTATTATGGAACAAAAAACACAACACAAAGCCCTGGCCCTATTAATAGTACTTTTATTGATTACAGTATCAATCAGTGCCCAGCAAAAATACCCGCAGCATTATTTTCGCTCGCCGGTAGGTTTTCCCATATATCTTTCCGGAACTTTTGGTGAGCTGCGCGATAACCATCTGCATTCGGGCATTGACATAAAAACGGGCGGTGTGCGGGGGAAAAAAGTTTACGCAGTCGCCAATGGTTATGTCTCACGAATTAAAGTATCCTTATTTGGTTATGGAAAAGCACTTTATATTACCCATCCTAATGGATACATCTCGGTATACGGCCACCTTGAAAAATTCAACCCGCAGATAGAACGGTATGTGAGGGCCATTGAATACAAACGCGAAAGTTACACCGTTCAGATATTCCCTCCCAAAGACAGCATTAAAGTAAAAAAAGGGGAAGTTATTGCCTATTCAGGAGACACAGGAGGTTCAACAGGTCCCCATCTTCATTTTGAAATAAGGCAGGGGAAAACACAACATCCCGTTAATCCCCTGCTTTTTGGCAGTATAAAAATTGAAGATAACCTGCCTCCGAAAATCGTGCAACTGGCTGTTTTTCCTGTTTTTTCCAAGAGCATGATAAACAACAGGCCCGACACACTCATTTTACCCGTTGCCGGGCACGGGAAAAAATGTTATCTGAAAAACATGCCGGTGATCGATGTGCAGGGACCGGTTTCTTTCGGCCTGCGGACTTATGATGTCATGAACAAAACAAACAACAAAAACGGTATATATGCCCTCAGGTTATACGAAGACAACAAACTGGTTTTTGCTATAAAAGCAAATACGCTTTCATTCAACACAACCCGTTACGTCAACAGCCTGATAGACTACAATTATTTTGAAAAAACAGGCAGGCGACTGATACGTACCCAGCTGGACACAAATAACCGCCTGGGGATATACCAAAAAATGGTTCATCATGGCATTTTTGCTTTCCACGACACGCTTCCCCATCATTTCAAGTATGAGGCAAGTGATATTTATGGCAACACGGCCATACTGCATTTTACGGTAAAAGATGAGCCCCGGGCAGTAACTTCATACAAAAAACCGGAAAAACCATCGGGAATTTTCATTCGTTTTAGTCATCCTGCCACCATTGACACCAAAGGCATTTCCCTTTTTTTCCCAAAAGACTGCTTTTACCGGTCGTTTTATTTCCATTTAAAAAAATTCCCTGCCACAAAAACAAGCCTTTCTCCGGTTTATGCCGTACATAACCGGTTTGTGCCGGTTCAAAAGTATTTTACTATCGCCATTCAGGATGATGCTGTTCCTGCCAGGTTGAAAAGCAAAGCATATATTGCTTATGCACCGGACAACAGTTCGTCCTATGGATATGTCGGTGGAAAATGGGAAAACGATGCGTTGGTAACAAAGGCAAACGATCTCGGGAACTTCACCATTTTGGCTGATACAATTGCTCCCATCATAAAACCGGTCAACTTTAAAAACGGCTCCAGGATAGACGGCCTGCATGTACTCAGGGTAATGATATCCGACGACCAAAGTGGCATTAAAAGCTATCGCCCTACCCTGAACGGCCATTGGATCTTAATGGAATATGACCTGAAAAGAAATACATTGACCTACTATTTCGACCATTATCTGAAAAAAGGCAAAAACGACTTTCAGCTTATAGTAAAAGATAACGTCGGAAATGAAAGTATTTATAAAGCTGTAATTTATAAATAGTTTGAAAATGTTGTTTTAAACAGTATATCCCGAATAGCAAAGAACAACATACATGCACATTGCCTTTGTATGAAGAATAGTTCATTTTGATTTCTCTAATTATTTTTTCAGCTGGGTAATTTGTCATATTTTTACAGTGATATTTTCTATTGCACTCAAACTTTGAACGGACATGATCAATCTGGAAACTCATTACATGGGATTAAAACTTCGCAATCCCCTTATTGCCGCCAGTTCAGGCCTGACAAACTCGGTGGAGAACATATTGGAAATGGAGAAAAACGGAATAGCTGCCGTGGTACTCAAGTCGCTTTTTGAAGAGCAGATTCTCTATTACGCCCTTCCTGTGGAGTTACAAAACAAGAAGATTGGGTTTTATCCGGAAGCAGAAAATTATATCCGAAAAAATACCACAGAAAATGATGTTAAAAGCTACCTGCAGCTCATTGAAAAAACCAAGAAAGCGGTGGATATACCGGTGATTGCTTCTATTAATTGTATATCCGGTACGTCCTGGTTGCCTTATGCGAAAAAAACAGAAGCTGCCGGCGCCGATGGATTGGAACTTAATGTTGCCGTGCTGCCTTCTGATCCCAATACCGGCAGTGCGGAAAATGAAAAAGTTTTTTTTGATATTGCCCGCAAAGTTTCCAGTGAATTGACTATTCCTGTGGCCATAAAACTGAGTTATTATTTTTCGGGCCTGGCCAACACAATGGTGGGCTTGTCCAAAACAGGGATAAAAGCCCTGGTACTTTTCAACCGTTTTTATTCGCCCGACATTGACATCGAACATCAGGAAATCAAATCCTCCTTTGTTTTCAGCTCTCCGTCAGAGATCGCCATACCCCTTCGTTGGATCGCCATACTCTCTCCTATTGTTCAATGCGACATTGCCGCCTCCACCGGTGTTCACGATGGAACAGCACTCATCAAACAATTGTTGGTCGGCGCCCGGGCTGTACAAATAGCTTCGGTACTTTACCAAAAAGGGTTCAAAGAAATAGAAAGTATTTTAGATCAGCTGACAAGTTGGATGGACAGGCACAATTATAGGAATATTAGTGAGTTCAGAGGGAAACTGAACGTAGCCGAAACAGAGAATCCGGCAGCATATGAACGGATACAATTCATGAAATATTTTTCAGGCATTGAATAAATTTCCTGATTAACTTTTTGTTTCACTGACCTTCATTCAACAATTTAAAATAAATATTACTTGTGAATACCACCACAAAAAAATATATTCTTTCAACGGTTGTTTTTCTGACAGGTATTTTTTCTTTTTCGACAATAAAGGCACAGCAATCCAATTATTATTGGGCACAAAACTTCAATTCCGTTTCTTCCCTGCTTTCCGGCGCTGTGGTGGCCGGCGGTGGCGGTACCAGCTCCATTTACTATAATCCGGCCAACATTTCAAATGTTGGAATCAATTCAAATCTTTCCGTATCAGCCGTGATGTTTTCTTGGCGATATTACAAACGGGATAATTTTCTGGGAAATGGCATTAACCTCAATAACCTGGAATTTTTTGTGCAACCACGGTTCATAACTTATGTAGACAGATTGCCCAAGAGTAAATTTACTTTGGCCGGCACTGTTTTTACACGCATCCATGAACGAACTGAAATAAATTATGTCGGCCAGCAATATATCGATATCCTGAAAAGTTATCCTGGCTATGAACAATACAACGCTTATTACAATTACAGAGACCGGTACAACGATACGTGGGTAGGATTAGCTGCATCTTATGCTGTTTCGCAAAAGTTTTATTGGGGAATGAGCGCATTTGTCTCTTCAGTATCCCGGCAATATTTACAAGAAATCGAAAACTCTGCTGTAGCAATGACTGACAAAGATATTTTTACGGCTATTTACAATTCCCGTGTTTACGTCAGTTACAACAATTACAGAATAATATTTAAAATCGGAATGGCTTATAAAACAGATCATTGGCGATTTGGGATCAACCTTTCAACTCCTTCGTTCACTGTTTTGTCCACAGACAGGAAATTGTTATATACACAAAATCAAGACAACATCACCTACCAGGGGAAACCGTTACCCGATTCTACGATATTTTTTTCCCGGCAAGGCAACAGGGTCACTTCTCACGTAAGGCTGCCATTTTCTGTTGCATTGGGCACAGTTTATCTATTCCCTCATTCCAACAGCCGGTTATATTTTACTATTGAGCATTTTTTTCCTTTGGCACCATACTTGTCCATGGAAGCTTATCCCCATCCAAATACTCCGGGAGAACGACTCATGCACAGGTACCTTTCTGTGGCCTCTGGTTCTAAAAACCTGACAAATGTAGCTGTTGGTTTCCGTTGGGAAAAAAACAGAAATCTGGGATTGATGCTGGGATTCAGAACAGATTTCAACTATCTGAAAAATTTCAATTTTGGACAATATAAAGGATATAAAACGCTGGTTAATACCCTTTCGGATAATTATCATTTTACCGGCGGGGCAGAATTTACGGTTCTGGGCCAAAAAGTAATTTCAGGTGTAGAATTAACTTACAGCCGTTCAAAAAACCAAAAGCAGGTAGCTAATTTTACTAATCCGGTTGAATATAATGCCAAAGAACATATCCCATTACAAGGTCCGCTGGAGAATAAGGCATCCATACATTATTTTGCCATAAAATTATATTTATCTGCCACATTGAATTTCGGAGGCGGTAAAAAATTGATAAAAAGAACTCCCCTGACTAAAAAATAACTTGCAGTTAAAATTTTGTTTAAAAGACAAAGCCGTTTTCATTCTTATAAATTTTTTACTACTTTTACAACAAAAATGTTGAAATATGAAAAAACTTCTACTCTTTTTATCTACCATATTATTGGGAGTCTTTTCGCTACACGCCCAAACAGCGGATACCATTGAGAATCCGGGGTTTGAAAGATGGGAAGTTCCTCCAGGCCTTCCGGCTGACCATCCCGAGCCGGTAAATTGGAGTGGTATTAAAACCAGTGACAACCCCACCATTAATGCCATGGCACCTGTTAACTGGGCAAGGTCAGATACAGCCCATTCGGGCAAGTACTCTGTAAAACTTTATAACGTCTCTGCTTTCGGGCAGGTGGCCACAGGAACCCTCACCAACGGAAGGGTGCATACTCCTTCCGATATGAACCCCTCAGGAGGTTATGTTTATACCGACACCACCAACCCGTTATGGCATACCCGTTTTACAGCCCGCCCCGACAGCCTTACAGGTTGGTTTTTGTGCCATCCCGTATCCGGGGATTATGGCAGTATCCTGGCTATCTTGCATACTGGTTATGCACAAAGCCCACCCGCCAACGGCGATTCTTCAACATGGATTGGTAAAGCCCTTTTCTATCTTCCCAACAAAACTGTCAGTCAGTGGACAAGGTTTTCCGTCCCTTTTAAATATTACTCCGACAAAAAACCCCAATACATTTTGTTTGTACTGACCTCCGGCAACGGAACAAAAGCCATAGCGGGAAGCAGTGCCAAATTTGATGATTTGGGATTAGTTTTTAACCAT
>JALUYM010000365.1 GCA_027018745.1 Bacteroidales bacterium
CTACTTCTTCCAGCATTTGTTTGGCTTTCTTGGCAATATACTGGCTGTTACGCAAATCCCTTTCAATAAAATCTTCCGGAATTTTCGAGGAAGGCATCAAAAGTTTTTCATATTTTGATTTGGATATTTTTTTGTTTCGGTACAGGTTTTTGATTCGGGATTTATAATGCTCAAATTCGTCCTGACTCAAATATTTTTTTAGAAAATCATAAGCGGTATCATTGCCTTTTTCAATATTTACTTTCCTTGCCGAAAGTGTTTTATTTGAAAAAGAATCATCAAAGAGTTTTGCTTTGGGTATAATGTGCTCAATATCAAACTTATTGGAGAATAGTTCTTCTTTACGGATGTAGGTATTTGTATAAAGGGTCTTAAAGCCGTTGGTTTCCAGTTCTTTCCATAGTTTGTATTTTATTATGTCATTTCGGGTTACTTTTATGATGTGAAATTCATCCCGGAGTATTTTTCGGATGGCAATGTTTTCTGCCGTAGATTTTCTGATAGACTCAGTCATTTTTTGGCGCTCGGAAGCACTTTTTTTGAGTTCACGGGCCAGTTCAATCCTTATTTCATCGGGTTTGCCCAGTTCTTTGTCTTTTATTATGGCATTAATCACATTGACCATTTGGTTCAGAATTTTTTCAACTACCGGGTTTCGCAGGGTGTTTTTTGGCAAAAGCGCAAGTTCATCTTTCAGTGGCCGGGCTGCCAGCTCTTCTTTGGTTAGCGAAGAAGAATGGTTGTATCCTGCAAGCATACAGGCGACATCGTATGTATTTCCTTCTTTTAAAAAAGGCAGGATTTTACGAACAGCTTTTGAGGAAAGGTTTCCGTAATCTGCCTGAAGGGGTATATCGGCAATCAGTTTGGCATACTCTTTTTTAAAGCCGAATTTCTCAGCAATTCTTTCAGCCAGTTTGTTGTCATCTTCGGCTGAGTAAAGCAAATGCCATAACTGCATAACCGGTTGTTTGTCAAATTCATTTCCCTTTAATTCAGGGTTGAATAACAAAATCTGCGTGTCAATACCCAAATCAAGAAATTTGGAACTGATTGTTTCATTGATTTCACCGGCCCGCATTTTGGAAAGATTCAGTTCTTCGCCTTCAAAATTCAGTATCTTTTCATAGGCCTGATACAATGCGCTGTTCGTACGGTTTCCCTCCAGGTCGGGATAGTTCAGTTCATATTCTTTTGGATGTTTTACAATCAGTTTTAACACTTCTGTTGAAGAAAGCTTTTCCCTGATGTTCAATTCTTCAAAAAGTGCTTTTTTTGCATCCAAATCCAAGAGGAACTCTTCTCTTGTGTCAATATGTTTAATCACAACATTGTTTAAAACCTGCCAGATTTTAAATTCCTGGAACAGCGGGGAAGATTTGGGAATAACTTTATGGTATTTCTCAAATTCACAATTGCTGATGAGGTGTTTTTGTGATTTTAGCCTTCTTTGATAAAAGATGATGACATCGCGGATCTCTTTTTTTAAATGGTCAGTGAGCAAATTGTGATAAAACTTTTTTTGTGTTTCCCATATTTTTTCAAATTCATCCAAATAGTCCTGTCGGTAAAATACCTGATTTTTAAGCCGGGTGTGCGGGTTGGCTTTTATTTGTTCGTATAAATATTGTCCTACCGTCTGGTTGTTGAAGAACAGGGTTTTACTCCGGTCGCTAATGGCTCCGAGATAGCCGCTGGAGCCGTAAATTTTTGAATTAACCTCCACAATAACATAGGCCAATTCTTCTTTTGTCAGCTCTCTCGTAAGTGCTTCGACCCGCCATTGGTAGCTTTGAAGTTTTACTTTGTCCCTTTTCCCTTTGTTTTCAGCAGTATAAATTCCGTATTTCCCGAGAAATATCGACGAAATTTGTTTCATTCCTTTGTTTTCAATTTGTTTTCGAAACTCAGGAGTAAGAATATCAGGATGGAATTGTTTTTGAAACTCCCATATTTTGTTTAATTCGGATTCCAGATCGGACCGGTAAAAATCAGGTATATACTTTTTGTTGTTCACAAGTCTTTCATATACATATTGTCCCGGTGTCAAATCATTTTCATAAAGATGTCTTGCAATTTCCATCCCATCCACAGCTTTTCCTTCTTCCGATGATTTTGCCTTCCGGTTGCTTTTGTAGCCTCTTTTTTTATTGATCATCAATAAAATACGGGCAATATCCTCTTTCTCAACCTGTTGTTTAACGGACAGCGCCCTTATGCGCAGCATGCTATAGGTTGAATTCTTGTCGGTTTCTGTCAGAGGAGTGTTGTCATCAATAAAATGATTTTCTTTAAGAATTGTTATTAATTCCTTTCGTCTGAGCTGAAAACGGTCCAAATTACGCCGCATGCCACGTTTTAATGTCCTTTCGGCGTTAGTTGAAACAGGTTTTCCTTTCTCAAAATCCAGTTCTTCGTCAGTGGTTAAAGGAATAACCCGAACGCCTAATCTAACTATGGCAGATTCTTCATTTTTATTTTCTGCTTCATTTACAAATGCCCAGCCTATGGAAGTTGTCCCCAAGTCCAAGCCTAAAATCTTTTTCATAATATCTTGTGTTTAAAGAATTTTCTTATCTTTGTGGTACAAATCGAGCAATTCACAATAAGGATTATTCCGTTGTGAAAACATTTAAAGCGGTCCGGAGGAATTCGGATCGCTTTTTGGTTGGTGCCAATCGGGTTCATGAAAAGGGTTTTTTTATAAAAGCAGCGAGCAAGGTACGAAAAAAACAGATTACATTCCCAAACAGCTGTAAAAAGTCATATTCCCCGAATTTTCTATCTTTGAAAATCTTCTAAACTTTTTTGCCATGAAAAAAATCAAATACCTTGTCATTATTATCATAGTGGCTGCTATTGCTTACGGTGCCGACTATTTTATTGCCCGGGCTCCCATTTTTACCGGTTATGCTGCCAAAGACCTGGCTTCGTGGACTTTCCTTACCCACCGTACAAAGAATGATATTGAAAAACATGATTTAAGCTTTTTCCCGGTGAACCTGTCGCACAATGTGATTGATTACAAACATAAAACGGTTACCGGCACTTTCCTCGGACTGGCCAAACAGGTGGCTGTTTATCGTCAGGGGTTGGGCTGTACGTTGTTGGCCGATGCCAATCCGAAACAGGTGATGAAACAAAAAATGACGGAACCTGTGTTGCCCAAAGAACCGCAGGATATCTACTGGCCCATGGGCGATAAAATGCGTGACACTGTTCCCCCCGCAGTAAACGTGAAAAAATTGCAGGCGGCCATAGATTCCGCTTTTAATTCTGGGAATACCCGTGCTGTGGTTGTAGCATATGATACGGTATTTATGCGCGAAAAATATGCCCCCGGTTTTAATAAAAATACCCGCATCCTCGGCTGGTCTATGAGCAAAAGCATTACCAGTGCCCTGATTGGAATTCTTGTAAAAGAAGGAAAATTGAAGGTTAATGAGCAGGCTCCGCTGAAAGAATGGCAGAACGACCGGCGAAAAAATATCCGTATCACCGACTTGTTACACCAGAGCAGCGGTTTGCAGTGGGATGAAGATTATGGCAATATCTCGGATGTTACCATTATGCTTTACCGGAAAGGGAACATGGCAGCTTATGCCATGAGTAAGCCGGCCATTTATCCCCCTGATTCGGTTTGGTATTATTCTTCGGGAAATACGAACATCATTTCCGAAATTATCCGTCGCACTATTGGCAACGACCAGCAATACTGGAACTTTCCACGAAAAGTACTGTTTAACAAGACAGGTATGCGGTCGGCAGTGATGGAGACGGATGCCAGCGGCAATTTTGTGGGCTCTTCGTACACCTTTGCCACTCCCCGCGACTGGGCCCGTTTCGGTCTGTTGTATCTCCAGAATGGCATGTGGCAGGGGAAACGTATATTGCCCAAAGGCTGGGTGAAATATTCCACAACCCCTGCCCGCAAGTCGGACAACAAGTATGGTGCGCAGTTCTGGCTCAACAAAGGAACGCACGAAATTAAGGGTTACCCCGATATTTATTACTGCGACGGTTTTCACGGACAGCGGGTGTACATCATTCCTTCCAAAGACCTCGTGGTGGTGCGCATGGGGCTGAACGACCACGGCCAATTTGACTACAACAAATTCCTGACGCGCATTCTGGATGCGTTTCATTCAATGAAACGTCCATGATTGAATAATTATTAAACCACACAGGGAAATGATTATTCAATCATGGTAAGTTCCAGCTGACCAATGAAATATAAAATTATAAACAAATAAATATTTGATAACATAATCTGTTTAAAATTCCTTAGGAGTACAATCCGCAAAAACTTTACATGACACCCTGTAATCCGCCAACAGGCGGATGAACATGAATAACTACTACGAAGTGCATGGAACTACGCACGAAGTACGTTTGGAAACAGGAACCGGTTTTACAGTCCCAGCAACGCTTCCGCAGGATCTTTGGCGCTAAAGAGCATCCGTTCGGGTTGTTCAAGCATCTCTTTCACCTTGACCAGAAAGCCCACTGACTCGCGCCCGTCAATCACGCGATGGTCGTACGAAAGGGCCACGTACATCATGGGATGGATTTCCACTTTGCCGTTGACGGCCACCGGACGTTCTACAATGTTGTGCATGCCCAGTATGGCGCTTTGCGGCGGGTTGATAATGGGCGTGGACATCATAGAGCCGAAAACCCCGCCGTTGGTAATGGTAAACGTGCCGCCCTGCATATCTTCGAGCGTAATTTTGTTTTCACGGGCTTTGATGGCCAGCGATTTGATGGCTTTTTCAATTTCGGCCAGGCTCATCATCTCGGCATTGCGGATTACCGGCACCACCAGCCCTTTGGGGGCGCTGACGGCAATGCTCACATCCACATAATTGAACCGGATGATCTCGTCGCCGGAGATTTGTGCATTCACTTTGGGGAAATGGCGAATGGCTTCGGTGACAGCCTTGGTAAAGAAGGACATGAACCCCAGTCCCACACCGAATTTTTCTTTAAAGATCTCTTTGTATTTCTTTCGGATTTCCATGATGGCCGTCATGTCCACTTCGTTGAAGGTGGTCAGCATGGCGGTTTCATTTTTCACCGATATCAGTCGCTGTGCCACCTTTTTGCGTAGCATGCTCATCTTTTGGTGTTCGGTTTCCCGCCCTCCCGGCCAGGAGGTGGCGGTGGCGGCAGGGGGGGCCGGGGCGTTGTTTCTGTTTTGCAGGAAAAAAGATACATCCTCTTTTCCGATGCGGTAGGTTTTAAAGAAGTCGAAAAGCTCTTTTTCGGTAGCACCCGATTCTTTCAGGAGTTTCCGTGCCAGCGGCGACAAGATGAGTTCTGTATCGGCCTTTTCCTCTTTGAGGGCGGTGGCAGGGGGAGGTGTTTCCCGGCTTTCGGTTGGTTTTGTTTCCGGTGCAGGAGCTTTTTGTGGTTCAGCCGTTTGGGCTTTCGGCTCTTTTTTCCTCTGAGGGGTTGTGCCGGTGGTTTCTGTGTCGATGACGGCAATCACTGAACCCACTTCGATGGTGTCGCCTTCTTTGGCTATCAGCTTAATTTTTCCATCGGCTTCGGCGGCTACGGTCAGCGTGGCTTTGTCGGAGTCTATTTCCACAATGTCCTGGTCTTTTTCAACCTGTTCGCCTTCTTTCACCAGCCATAACGCCAGTTGCACCTCGCTGATGGATTCTCCAGGACTGGGAACTTTTATTTCAACGTTCATAATTTTCTTTTTTCAGGTTTTTATTTTAATGGTTTTACGCCGGAATGGAATTTACTGTCGATATGGTCCACCTGCAGTTCGGCAAGCTCTTTTTCAAACGATCTCCACCGGTTTCCGATACAGGCCATTTCACACTCATCGTGCAGGTAAGGGCATTCGCACTGCAAAAAGACCTTGTCCAGTATTTTTTGCTCGCGTATGACATGGAATTTGGGAGAGCCTGTAGCCGGGCTTCCGCTTTCCGGTCTGCCGATAAGCCGCAGCCGGTGTTCTTTGTCGAAAACTTTTTCGATGAACTCCCAGGCGCCCATGTTGGCAGGTTCTTCCTGTGCCCACACGTTGTCGTCTGCCTTTTTGTACTTCTTGAGGATATCTTCCACCTGTTTTTTGGGAAAAGGGTATAGCTGTTCGATACGTATCAGTGCCACCGTGTCGTTTTTCAGTTTCTCCCGTTCTGCCAGCAGGCTGTAGTATACTTTTCCTGTACAGAAAACCACGCGGGTTACCTTCTCGGGATCGGCGGTTTCATCGTCAATTATTTCGCGGAAGCCCCCTTTTGTGAAGTCGGCCAGCGGTGAAACGGCCCGCGGGTGTCGCAACAGGCTTTTGGGAGTGAAAACAATGAGCGGTTTACGGAAAGGCCGTTTTTGCTGCCGGCGCAAAAGATGAAAAAAGTTGGCCGGTGTAGTGCAGTTGGCCAGTTGCATGTTGTTTTCGGAAGCGAGGATCAGGAACCGCTCCATGCGGGCGCTGGAGTGTTCGGGCCCCTGCCCTTCGTAACCGTGTGGCAGCAGTATCACCAGGTCGTTCATGATGTTCCATTTTTCTTCGGCGCTGCTGATAAACTGGTCGAAGATTACCTGCGCCGTGTTGGCAAAATCGCCGAACTGGGCTTCCCACAAGGTAAGCGAATAGGGGGATGTGAGTGCGTAACCGTACTCGAAACCCAGCACGCCGTATTCGGACAAAGGGGAATTATAAATTTCAAATTTTGCCTGATCGGGACCAATGTGGTTCAGGGGAATGTATTTTTCTTCTGAATCTTCTAACCGCAGCACGGCATGGCGGTGCGAAAAGGTGCCCCGCTCCACATCCTGCCCGCTGAGCCGCACCGGAATATTTTCACTGACCAGGCTGCCGTAGGCCAGCAACTCGCCCATGGCCCAGTCCAGTTTCCCTTTTTTAAAAATCATGTCGGCCCGTTGCTGTTGTAACCGGACGGTTTTCCGGTAAAACTTTTTGTTTTCGGGTAATGCCGTGATTTTTCGGGCTATCTCAAAAAGCATCTTTTTTGTTATGGCCGTTTGGGGTGATTTTTCAAAATCGGCATCCACAGCCCGGCGTATCCCTTTCCAGGTGTCTTTCAGGAAACTGTTGATGTTTGTTTTCTTGTGGTCTTTCGAACGGGCATAATTTTCTTCCAGCCGCTCGTTGAAATGTTTTTCTTCTTGTGTGCAAAACTCGGGTGTTACCACCTTTTCCTCCAGTAGTTTTTCCTTGTAAATCAGGTAGGGGTCGGGATGTTTTTCGATGGCTTTGTACAGCAGGGGCTGTGTAAACCGGGGTTCATCCCCTTCGTTGTGGCCGTAGCGGCGGTAGCAAAGAATGTCGATAAAAACATCTTTGTGAAACCGGTTTCTGAATTCCATGGCCAGTTGTACGGTAAAAACCACGGCTTCGGCATCGTCACCGTTCACATGAAAAACCGGCGACAGGGTGGTTTTGGCCACATCGGTACAGTAAGTGCTGCTGCGGGCATCCAGGTAATCGGTGGTAAAACCGATCTGGTTGTTGATAACCAGATGAATGGTGCCACCGGTGGCGTAACCTTTCAGGTCCGACATTTGAACCACTTCGTATACTACGCCCTGGCCGGCGATGGAGGCATCACCGTGAATGAGGATGGGCACGATTTTGTTTGTGTCGCCGCCTTTGTATTTATCGAGTTTGGACCGTGTAATGCCTTCCACCACCGGGTCAACTGCTTCGAGGTGAGAGGGGTTTGGCGACAGGGTCAGCTGAACCTCTTTGCCCTGCGTTGTTTTCCGTTTGATGGTGTAGCCCAGATGGTATTTTACATCGCCGAGGATGTTTTCGTCTTCGTATT
>JALUYM010000366.1 GCA_027018745.1 Bacteroidales bacterium
ACGAATGGCACAACTCGGGAAATATCATAACACTGACACCAAGGTATGCTAAAGCATTGTATTCGCAAATGTTGGCACACCGTTTACAAAAAGTACATTTGTCTTCCTTCCATTCCGGTACCATCCTGTAATTGATGGTTTCTTCCACAAGACGGCCCTTAATAAACAATCCGGAATTGGGTTCCTCCACATCCAAATCGGTCAACAGGACTTTTTGGTTGGTACCGGCAAATTTTTCAGAAAGTAAAACTGCCAGGTTGACAGCCAGGGTTGTTTTGCCCGTCCCGCCCTTTCCGCTTGCTATGGCTATTTGCATAAGTTATACTTGGTTAAATTAAAAAAAAGCAAAGGTGCAGACTTTGCTTTTTGCAAATGTACACCTTTGCTTAAGTTAAAAGGTCGTTCAGACATTACTTTTCCAGATCATCACGACGTTTTTCCAGATTATCCAGTTGATTTTTCAAAGCGTTGATAGCATTCTCTATCCAGCTTTTTTCAGAAGCCGGTGTGTAAGGGGCCTGGTTGTATCCATAACCATAACCTCTTCCAAAACCGATCCTTCTTCCAAGGCCTCTGGCAAAACCAAAGCCCCTGCCGAAAAATCCATTGGTATAACCCGGTGCATCGTTCCCTGCGCAACGACCTAATCCTCTGCCTGTTAACGGGCCTTGCCCGGCAGGTCCTGTTCCATCACCTAGTGGCATTTTTACCTCCTTTTTTTATTGTTATTTAATTTGTTTTTTTATTCATTATGAACTTATGTTCATTTTGCAAATGTATATCAAAAGCTATACCATGTCAAGTCTTTTTATCTGATTTTTTTAAAAAAATTTTATTTTTCTCAAAATTGAGGGTATCCAAAAAGTGAGCTTTACGAAAAGTATACCAAATTTTTACGTAAAACCCTTAAATTGACAGGTTCCCGGCATCCAAGTCGATCATTATTGGATAAAATTTGTGTAAATTCGCACCAACAAAAAAACAGAACTATGGATACTTTAGAAAATATGGACTGGGGCAAATTGCCTTTCGGTTATTTCAAGACAGATTATAATGTGCGTTGTTATTTTCGCGACGGCAAATGGGGAGAAATGGAAATAAGCTCCTCGGAATATATTCCGTTGCATATGGCTGCAACTGCACTTCATTACGGACAGGAAGCCTTCGAAGGCTTAAAAGCTTATCGCGGAAAAGATGGAAAAGTCCGTCTGTTTCGCTGGGAAGAAAATGCCAAAAGGATGCGGAACTCTGCACACGGTATCATGCTGGCTGAAGTTCCTGACGAACTCTTTTACGAAGCTATTGAAACAGTTGTCAGAATGAACGCCCGATTCATCCCACCATATGGAACGGGTGCCACACTCTATTTAAGGCCGTTACTGATTGGCAGCGGGCCGCAGGTTGGAGTGAAACCAGCCATCGAGTATATGTTCATGGTTTTTGCCACTCCCGTAGGGCCTTATTTCAAAGAAGGTTTTAAACCGGTTGCCGTGGAAGTAGTTCGTGATATGGACCGTGCAGCACCTCTTGGTACCGGAAAATACAAAGTAGGCGGAAACTATGCCGCCGGTATGCTGGCCAGCGAAAGGGCCCACCAGGGAGGATTTGCTTCGGTACTTTTCCTGGATGCCCTGGAAAAGAAATACATTGATGAAGCAGGCCCTGCCAATTTCTTCGGGATAAAAAACAACACATACATCACTCCTAAATCGGACAGCATTTTACCTTCCATTACCAATATGAGCCTTCTGCAAATTGCCGAAGATATCGGGATGAAAGTGGAACGCCGAAAGGTTCCGTTTGATGAATTGGATACTTTTGAAGAGACAGGTGCCTGTGGAACTGCCGCCATTATCTCGCCCATTAAAAAAATCAAGGACCACTCCACTGGTAAAACGATAAATTATGGTGATGAACCGGGCCCTTTTTCCACTAAACTGTACCAACACCTGCGGGGTATTCAGGAAGGCACCATTGAAGATGTGCATGGGTGGACTACGGTGATTGAAGGGATATAGATTGAAGCTGTCCAAAAAGCGGTTTTCTCGCTAAAAGCGCAAACTTTAACGCCGAGAACGCAAAACTTAAGCTATTATAGCAAAATGATTTGCGGTCTTTGCGAATGCTTTGCGTTTTTTGCGTGAACCTTCAAAAACCATCTTCCCCCCCTTTTTTCTACGCACTATTTGTCGGTGCCCCCGAACGGGGTTCAATGTGTCAGAACGGCCAGAAATTGTTGTCGTTCCAGATTTGTTCTTTCAGCTCTTCGTTTAGCTGGTACAACAGGTGGTGATGTCCTTTTTCCCAGTCAGCCAGCATTTGGTACATTTCTTTTTCCACAGGGTCGTCAGCGTTTTCAGCACGGTCAGAATATACCTTTATGGCACGGTTTTCAAAATCGATGGCCGCCGAAATAGCAGCTGCTTCAAAGCTGGCGGCATTGATCTCTTTTTTAATCTGTTCCGTGAGGATTTCCACATCGGCATCCTGTTCTTCCTCATGGGGTTCAGGATGGACGAAAGTATGGTCTTTCAGGTAACTCTGTGCCTGTTTTGTAAGAAAATTGATGTGTTCGTCTTCTTCTTCGGCCATCATTTCAAAAATTTTCTTGGCCGATTTGCTTTCACTGTTGCGGGCAGCCTGGGTATAAAAAGCTTTGCCTTTCCGCTCAAGCAGAATAGCTGTTTTTAAAATATCCAGGGCGGTGTCTTTTGTTTCCATAGGTTCGAATTTTAAAATTTATTCAAAGATACGGATTTTTTACGAGGCAATTTTTAACGTACTTTTGCCTGTCGGCCTAATGAAACAAGCCGCACAAACCAAAAAGTATGGGGAACAAAAAAGTAGCCATCATAGGTGCAGGAATTACCGGACTGACAACCGCCTTTTACCTTAAAAAAGCCGGAATCCCTTTCCGGATATTTGAAAAGACCGATCACATTGGCGGGGTAATACGAACGGAAAAAGAGAATGGTTTCGTTTACGAAACAGGCCCCAACAGCGGGGTGTTGGCCAATGCCGAAACAGTAGAATTTTTTGAAGACCTGGGTGATCTTTGTCCGCCCGAAATAGCCGATACAGCTTCTGCAAAACGGCTGATTTGGAAAAATGGCAAATGGGTTCCCCTGCCTTCGGGGCCGGCAGGGGGTGTGTTTACTCCGCTTTTCAACTGGAAAGATAAGCTGCGCCTGTTGGGAGAACCGTTCCGAAAAAAGGGTACCAATCCGAACGAAACGCTTTCCGAAATGGTCATTCGCCGTATGGGAAAAAGTTTTCTGGAATATGCCATCGATCCGTTTATCCTTGGTATTTATGCCGGCGATCCGGCCTATATCGTCCCCAAATATGCCCTTCCAAAACTTTACAATCTGGAACAGGATTATGGAAGCTTTATAGGGGGTGCCATAAAAAAGAAACGCGAGAAAAAAAGCCCTGTTGAGAAAAAAGTTTCCCGTGAGATTTTTTCGGTAAGGGGCGGTTTGCAACAGCTTACGGATACACTGGCCAATATAGCAGGACATGAAAACATAGAGACAAACTCCAAAAACCTGTTAGTGGAAAAAGGCAGGGACGGATATCGCATTCGTTTTAAAGACCGGCAGGAAAATTTCAGTCATGTGGTCAGCACAATAAATGCAGGGGAGCTGAAACAAACATTTCCTTTTATCGGGCCCAAACACTGGCAAAACATAGTCAACCTGAAATATGCCAAAGTCACGGAAGTAGCCATCGGTTTTAAAAAATGGAACGGAATGCCGCTGAATGCTTTCGGGGGTTTAATTCCGTTTAAAGAAAACCGGGATATTCTCGGTGTTCTGTTTATGTCAAGTTTGTTCAAAAACCGTGCCCCCGAAGGCGGGGCACTCCTGACGACTTTTGTCGGCGGCACTAGAAAACCCCACCTGGCAGAATTGCCGGAGGAGGAGCTTTTTCAATTAATAAAAAAGGAATTGCAGGTTACCATGCAGATAAATACGGAGCCCGACCTGTTCCGCCATGCTGTTCACCGGCAGGCCATTGCCCAGTACGGTGCCGACTCGGAAGCCCGTTATCGTGCCATTGCCGACATAGAACTGCAGCATCACGGGTTGTATCTCGGTGGCAGCATCCGCGATGGCATTGGCATGGCCGACAGGATTAAGCAGGCCCGCACCATCTCGGCCGACATCATAAACAAGTGACCAATACAGTTTATTTAAACTCTGTTCATATTACTGCAAAATATTTGAATCCGGGAAAAATGGTAGTAATTTAGCACAATTAATACCAAAAGCAATGGCCGGAAAAATGAAAAAACAGGTGATTCTTGATGTGATTTGTCCGGTATGTCACAAATCACTTATGGACAATGAAATAGAGATAAAAGGACTGCCCAGCGTATGCCTGAATATCCGAACCGAAGACCTGAGGCAGGGAACTGTTCATTTGTGCGGGGCTTACGAATGTTTTGAACATTTAAAAGACATTCCCGTAAAAGAGGGTGAAATTGCCGGGTTTTACTGCCCACATTGCCATTCTGAATTGCTTACCGGTGAAATTTGTCAGGTTTGTGGTGCACCCATGGTTGAGATGAAGCTGGCCAGTGGCGGAATAATAAAAATTTGTTCCCGGTTTGGCTGCTTCAATCATTTTCTGTCTTTAGCAGACCTTGAAGCCGAGCGTCACCGGTTAGAGGTTTAATTTTAAATATTTATCCAACACTTTAAAAAGGTCAACTTTCCGGGTGGGTTTCCGTAAAAAGGCCACACAACCGGCTTCTTTTGCTTCTTCCTGATTTTCCAGTGCTGTAAAAGCCGTTTGCGCAACAATAATAATCTCCGGATGTTGTTTTTTTATCAATCGGGCAGCTTCTATACCACTCATTTCGGGCATCTTAAGATCCATAAGCACCAACTTTATTTCCGGGTGCCGGTCACACATCTCCACGGCTTCCCTTCCGTTTATGGCATGCAAGATTTTCAAATTTACTTCGTATTTTTTCAGAAGGATCTCGAGATACTGGTAATTTACTTCTTCATCTTCTGTAACCAGAACCATTGTCGGGGCAGGTAATAATTTTGCTTTTTCTTCCAATTGTTTCAGTAATTCCTGATGAACAGGCTTATAAGGTATCTCAACAAAAAAAGTAGACCCTTCTCCTTTTACCGATTCCAAACGGATTTCACCTCCCAGCAAATCCACATTGCCTTTTACAATGGAAAGGCCAAGCCCCAGCCCGCCGGCTGCACGTGAAAGTCTTTTGTCTTCCTGTGAGAATTGCTCAAAAATCAGGTCCCTGGACCCGTAAGCAATACCCGTTCCGGTGTCTTTAACGTAAAATTCCAGTTTATCGCCTTTCAGGGCATATCCCATTTCCACATAACCCTGCTGGGTAAACTTCAAGGCATTTTCTAAAAGATGGTCGATAATTTTATGAAATTTTTCCCCGTCAAGGTAAACCTCTGCCGCCTTATCCGGCAATCCTTTTTTTACATACAGTGCTACATTTTTATCTTTGGCCAACTTGTCAAATTCGGAAAAGCATCCCATCAACATTTCATTAATGTTCAATTTGACATCTTTTGTTTCGACCTGATGGGTATGCAATTTCGAAATCTCCAGTATTTCGTCGATGATATGCAACAGTTGCCGGGTACTGTTTTGTATAATTTGAACATAATTTCTTCTTGATTCGGCAGATAAATCTTCATCATCGAGCAAAGAAGCAAAACCGATAATGCCGTTCATTGGCGTGCGGATCTCGTGCGACATGTTAGCGAGGAACTCACTTTTCAACCGGTTGCTCTCTTCGGCTTGTTGTTTGGCTTTCCGCAAGGCAGCTTCCATCTCTTTGCGCCCTGTAATATCTTCTTTTACAGCAATATAATGTGTCGTCTCCCCTTTTTCGTTTTTGACTGGTGAAATACTGACCAGTTCCCAATACAAGGTTTGGTCTTTGCGGCGGTTAATCATCTCACCCTGCCATTCTTTACCGGAAGTGATGGTTGCCCAAAGTTCTTCATAAAGGCTGTCGGGCATTTTCCCCGATTTTAAGATACGAGGGTTTTGCCCCAAAGCTTCTTCATACGTATAGCCGCTCACCTCGGCAAATTTTTTGTTGACATACTGAATATTCCCATCCAGGTCGGTGATTACAATAGAAGCCGGACTTTGTTCCACACCGAGGGAAAGCTGTCTGATCTTTTCTTCCGATTTTTTACGTTCGCTGATATCGCGGGCGATGCTCAAAACAAATTCCTTACTACCAATTTTTACCAGCCCTGAGTTTATTTCTACGGGAAACGTAGTTTTGTCTTTCCGGAGAAAAACAGTTTCAAAGACTTGTATTTCGCCCAGGGTAAAATGATCCCAATACTGCGCTTTCTGTTTTCTTGCCAAATCTTCGGGAACCAAATCAAATGCTTTCAGTTCCAATAATTCTTCAAAGCTATAGCCCAGGCTTTTCCAGGCTCTTTCATTGGCATCGGCCACATTTCCGTTCCTTTCGAAAAGGAAAATCCCATCATTGGCTTCCTGCATAACAGTTTTATACCGTTCGTTGCTGGCCCGCAGTTTCTCAAGTGCATCTTTCCGCTGGACAAAAAGTGCCAGCTGATGTGAAAGAAAATCCATCAAAGCTTCATCATCCCTGGAAAAGGCATGTTGATTTTTCCTGTTCATGAGTGCCATCACGCCAACAAAATCCCCCCCGCTAACCAAGGGGATACCCATCCACACGGCTGATACCGGACCTATTTGTTCTATTTCCCCTTTTTTAATCAGCTTTTTAAGCCGGGTGTCGGTCAAAACAGTCAGTTTTCCTCTTCTTCGTACATAATCGATCATTCCTTTTCTGGTATCGGACAAAACATCAGAATCAGAATCCTCTTTATTGTATTGAACAGGGAAATAATATTGATGTCTTTGGGCATCATGAATAGCCACATAACCATAATCAAAATTGATAATTTTTTTAATGATTGAAAAAACTTTTGAGAGAAAATCACTTGTTTCTTCCTTTGAAGCCGCAGCATGGGCAATTTCAAATAGTGCTTGTTGCCTGAGGGCAGTATCCTGACTCTCTTTTTCCACCTGAAGGTTGAACAAAGCATAAGCAAGGTCACCGGTAACCTCTCCGAATAACTCTTTTTCCTCTTTGTTTTCCATCACTTCGTCGGGGACACTTACCGTGATAAAGCCCAGTTTTTTATCTTTATGTTCAAGCAACCTGCAATAGGCCGAAGAAGAAAGTTTCAGTTTGGCCAAAGGGCAATGCACACCATATTCTTCTTTGTACCTGACATGAACCATTTCGTGTGAATGGATGGCTTTTTGTAAACAAGGAGGCAGCTCACCTTTCTGCAACATTTTTACCAAAGCGTTAAAATCCTTTTCAGGGAAACCGGACCAGGCATGCAGCTTCCCCGGATTTCCTTTTTCATCGAACAAAGAAATAAAAGCGGCCCGGTAACTTTGCCCTTCAGTAAACATTTCGCAGGCCTGTTGTATCAGTTTTTTCTCATCGTGTTCACGGGTAATCAGCTGGTTAATGTTCCGGATAGTTTTTAAAATACGGTTCAAATGCAACATATTCCGCTCAGCAAGTTGTTTCTCATACTCTGTTTTTTTTAGTGCAATCGCCCGTTTTACCGCTTCACCAATGCGCTTTATGTGTTCTTTAATGATATAATCATCAGCACCTTCTTTCATACATTGCACAGCCGTAGGTTCGTTGGTAGAGCCGGTGGTAATGATGAATGGCATGAAAGGTTTCAACCGGTTTCGGATATGCAGCGCT
>JALUYM010000367.1 GCA_027018745.1 Bacteroidales bacterium
GACGCGTCATAAGATCGTAATAGCTTTCAATGCGGGCTTCGAGCTTGATACCGCGGTAAATGGTTTTATCGAACCAGACTTTGTTTGTCAACAACTCACGTTTTTCCTGAGAAAAATCGGGATTGATTTCCGAAACCGACTGAAAAAGATATTCTCCATGCGGCGAAATAAACCGTTCGGCATACCAGTAACCGATCATGGCATGAAGCCAACGATGATCATAGGTCAATTTAGTGTAACTGCCCCATCCGTTTTTGAAAGGTTCTGCATTGAACTTCCCCGGACCGGGAAGATTCAGCCCATCGTATATCAAAAAATCAGGCTCAAGTTCCAACCTGCTTTTTTGGCTGAAATGATAACCCAGCCTGACACCGACCAATCCGTTAAAAATAGTAGAAACAGGTTTGCGAGGCGGCGGGGCAAGTTGCCCTCCCTTGTGGGCAATCAAAAACTGCAACGGTACCCCCAGGCTAAAACCCTTTTTAGCCCTGATTATCTTAAAGTAAGAACTGTTTCCAACCAGCAAATGTTCCTGTGCCGTGTCACCCACCATTATGTAATGTTCCCAGCTGAGCCATAAATCAGAATGGATGAATGGTGTATTTAACAAAAACTGGATACCATACTCGACATGATCCTGAAAAAAACGGTCATACCGAAAAAGGGGTTCCGCCAGCTCATGGTTGGCCGTTCCGTAAATATTGCCCATAACCAATTGGAGCGGTCTGGCCAACCGGTACTGAATGCTGAGAATAGGGATGACCTGGCTGAAATTATTTCTCCCAGAAAATTTCAAAAGATAAACGCCGGCATTGATCTTGATTTTCGGTGAAAAATAATACTCCAACGTAGGTTTGACATAAAATCCAATGCCCGTATACCCATAAGCAAAATTGTCGAAATATTCGTTGTTCTTAAAAAAAGTACTACTCTCTATTCGAAAGTTCAACGATCTGCCACAACTATCATAAACCGGCACATAAGTTTGAAAAACAGGAGACTGTGCCTGGCTTGTGGTGACAAAAAAAAGTGATACAAAGAGCAATAAACAGCCCGCCACGTTTTTCAGCCTCACCATTCCGTATGTAACAAAATGTTTAATGACGTTTAATATTTTATTGTCTTATACGTGAATTTAAGGATCTTTGTGGTAATGGGGATTAGTTTTCCCATAAGCTCCAGCTGCACAGGATTGGTCTGAAAAACTTCCAGGTCATTATCATTTTTAAACTTCAATACCAAACATTGGTCATAGTCTTTGGTAGAACCGGTGTAATCAATACGTTTTCCCCACTCTACCGCATCTACTGTTTTGGTGTTCGACTTTAAATCTTTGATTAATTTGTTCAGGGCTGCCATTTGTGCAGGTGTAACATTCTTTTTAAATTTCACCAGGATAATCTCACGAATAATGGGTTTTTTCGCAAACGGGGAAATGGCCTGCGCTTCTGTAAACCCCAAAAACAGCGCAAAAACAACTAATAATAACTTTTTCATAATCCTTCCTTTTTTGAGGCTGTAAACTTAGCAAAAAATGACATAATGAAATAAAAACTACAGAGAAAAGAAATGTGTTTCGTAAGATATGACGAACACTCTGCCTTGTTTCAAAAAAGTAAAATCTCATGCTGTCCAAATTTGTACTTTTGATACGATAATGAACCGGCACGGGACATAAAACAAACATACACTTTTTATTCCCTCATTACTAACAAAAAAATGATAAACAGATGAATTACCCACACTTGAAAAAATTATTCTTTACCACCACCTTTGCGTTTCTGTTCCTGTTCCCCGTTTTTACCCGGGCACAACACGTTTGGAAGCCGATGGACCCCAAAACCACCACACAAAAGTTTTCCACCCTTTTGTTTCTCATCGATAACTTTTATATGGATACGGTAAACATGCAACAGTTAACCGAAAAAGCCATTATTGCGACGCTGAAAGACCTTGATCCACACTCTGCTTACATCTCCAAAAAAAATGTGAAAAGCGCAGAAGAGCCTTTGGTTGGAAGTTTTGAAGGAATAGGAATTAACTTTCAGCTTTTTAAAGACACCATTCTGGTCATTGCCCCGGTGCCGGGCGGGCCATCAGACAAAGCCGGCCTCAGGGCAGGTGATAAGATTATAAAAGTCAATGGAAACAAAGCGTTTGGGCCTCAGATCACCAACGATTGGGTCATGAAACACCTCCGGGGCAAAAAAGGCACCAAAGTGATGGTCAGCATTTACCGGAAAGGAGCCGAAGGCCTGGCCAACTATACTATCGTGCGGGATGTAATACCGCTGAAAAGCCTGGATGCAGCCTTTATGCTTAACAAAACGACCGGATACATAAAGCTGAACCGCTTTGCCCGAAATTCAACAGCAGAATTTAATCAGGCTATTGACAGTCTGAAAAAACAGGGGTTAAAGAATTTGGTCTTTGATCTCCGGGGGAATTCGGGAGGTTATCTGAGTACAGCCAGGGAAATTGCCGACGAATTTCTGGCACCCAAAAAGCTGATTGTTTACACAGAAGGCTACCACAGCCCGCGCCAAAACCTTTATTCCACAGAAGCCGGCCATTTTAAAAAAGGAAAACTGATTATTTTAATCGACGAAGGTTCCGCATCGGCCAGCGAGATCGTTTCGGGGGCACTACAGGATTGGGACAGGGCCCTGCTCATCGGCCGGCGGTCTTTTGGCAAAGGACTGGTACAACGTCAGTTCAGGCTGCCTGACGGATCAGTGGTAAGACTAACCGTAGCCCGTTACCACACTCCTTCGGGAAGATGGATACAAAGACCTTATAATCAAGGGGTTGAGGCTTACTATCATGACCTGCAGAAACGTATGAAACATGGTGAGCTGATCCATCCTGACAGTATTCACTTTCCCGACTCACTGAAATTTTATACTGCTTCAGGCCGAATTGTATACGGGGGTGGGGGAATCATGCCCGATATTTTCATTCCGTGGGATTCCTCGCGTTACGACAAACTTTATTCAGAATTAATACGGAAAGGAACATTCAACACTTTCGTTAACGAATACCTGAACAATAATCGGAAAAAACTGCAAAAAAAATACCCTCACTTTAAAAGTTTCATGGCAAACTTTGAAATTACCCCGGCACTCTTCAATATTTTTTTAAAAGATACCAGACAGGCCAAAGTAACGCTAAAACCCGATGTTTTACAGCGAAATACAAATTTCTACAAACTGCAAATCAAAGCGCTCATTGCCCGCGATCTGTTTGATCAGAATGCCTATTTCGAGGTGTTGTCACCCATGGACCATGCCATACAAAAAGCTTTAGAAGTCATGAAAAACAAGACAGCCTTCAAAGAGATGAACATCAAGACACAATGATTTCATGGAAAGATTCCCTTCTGCAGGGACAAAGCCAAATCCATAATTTTTTAATTTTGCGGGTACTTTAGGCAAGTCGTAATCCGGGATTATGGATTATCCATGTAGAACAAGACTATGAAAAAAATCTTTTTTATCCTTTGGATCTGTTTATTACCGCTTTTTACCCTGGCGCAGTTGGAAATTCCCGGGAAACCCGCCGCCTGGCGTTTTGGCCTGAAAACATCTTTACCGGTAGTACACATCCATGCCATTAATCCTCCAAAAGCACTCACAACAAACAAGACGAACGCACCGCAGCCACTGGTGGCCGGGTACACCATTTCACCGGACAGTAACATTTTGTCCAAAGGGACCTGGCAACGACTCCCCGATGGAAATTACGTCTGGCGACTGGCCATCAGGATGAACGGGGCCACTGCACTCAACCTTTACCTCAAAAATGTCAAACTCGCCCGGAATGACCGGCTGTTTATCTATAACTCCGGTCATGACCAACTGTTAGGAGCTTTCAGCCGGCAAAACAACGGAAAAGAAATGGGAACAGCTTACCTTCTCGGGAACAACCTGGTTATCGAACTGGACACGCCCCATAAATATCAAAAACTGCCTTTTACCTTATCCCGCATAGGCAATATTATCCATCCTCCCGAGGCAGGATTTAAAGACTTTGGTGATGCCGGAAGTTGTGAAGTCCCGGTAAACTGTCCTGAGGGAAAGCACGACACGTTGCAAAAAAACGGAGTAGCCCGTATTTTGTTAAAGGAAGGGTCGACTCTGTATTGGTGCACGGGTTCGCTCATCAACGACACTCGCAGTGATGGTACACCTTATTTCCTGACAGCTAACCATTGTGGTAGTTCTTCTTCGGCTTCCGATTACGGAGACTGGATTTTTTATTTTAACTTTGAATCACCCGATTGCAGCCGTCCGGTCAAAGAACCGCCCATTCATGCACTTTCCGGAGCCAGACTCCTGGCACATGCCGGCATTAACGAAGGATCTGATTTTAAACTCTTGTTATTGAACCACAAAGTTCCATATGCCTATAAACCTTACTTCAACGGCTGGGACCGCAGTGGAAACGGTAGTGACAGCGGCGTGGTTATCCACCATCCCGAAGGGGACATAAAAATGATCTCTACTTACAAAACGCCGCTTATCCCCATGAAATATTACGGCACGGCCACAAACCCCAATGCCGATTTTTGGCAGGTAAAATGGGCAGCCACTGTTTCCGGGCACGGGGTTACCGAAGGGGGTTCTTCGGGTTCTCCGCTTTTTAGCAGCGAAGGCCTCATTGTGGGAACACTTACCGGCGGCGGTGCCTCCTGCAGCACACCCGATGCCCCCGATTATTTCGGCCGGTTTAGTAAACATTGGGATGCCAACGGATCCGATTCCACCAGGCAATTAAAATACTGGCTGGACAAGGCCAATACGGGTGTCGAAAAAATGCCCGGTTTTGATCCCCTTGCCACACAGGTATATGCCAATTTTACTTCAGATGTGAAGAGAACGCCCATTGGCGGCAGCATTCGCTTCAGTAATCTGTCGATAGGCCCTGTTTCGGGTTATCACTGGATATTCGAAGGAGGCACACCCTCTTTTTCCGATGAAAAAAATCCACCCCCCGTCCGCTATCGCCAAACAGGTACTTTTCAGGTAAAACTCCGGGTCACTTCCGCTTCCAGCAGCAGCATAAAAACAGATTCAGTGTATGTTCTTCCGGTAATTTTTCCCAATCCCACAAAAGATGGCCGTGTTCATATCCTTCTGGGAAGTTATCAACCGGCAAACATTTCCGTCGCAGTTTATGATATCATGGGACGCAGACTGAATATTTTCAAACCGCAATTCGAAAAAGACGGAATGATGATACAGCTGCCCCATAACCAAAACGGCCTGTATATTATCCGGCTGACGAACAATAATATAACACAGACTTTCAAAATCATAAATTACCACAGATAATTCCCATGCAAAAAAAATACAAACACCTATTTTTTGACCTTGACCGCACTTTATGGGATTTTGATAAAAGTGCCATGGAAACATTTGAAGACATTTATAAAACACATCACCTTGCCACAAAGGGCATTCCGGGTGTGGAGGAATTTTACCAAAAATACCACATCCACAACCTTCGGCTTTGGGACCTTTATCGCGAAGGTATGTTGGAAAAGGAAATCCTGCGATGGAAACGCTTTTACCTGACCTTGCTTGATTTTCATATTGACGACAGGGCCCTGGCGGAGAAACTGGGCAAAGATTATGTGGAAATCAGTCCGCGAAAAGTAAACCTGTTTCCCCATGTTATGGAAACCCTGAAATATCTTGCCCCGAAATATCATTTACACCTTATCACCAACGGTTTTCAGGAAGTTCAGGAGCTGAAAATAAAAATATCGGGCATGAACAGATATTTCGAAAAACTGATCACCTCAGAAGAAGCCGGTGTAAAAAAGCCCGACCCCCAGATTTTTTATTATGCATTAAAGAAAACCGGCGCCGTGGCAAATGAAAGCCTTATGATCGGCGATGACTATGAAGTGGACATTGAAGGTGCCCGCGTTGCAGGAATGGATCAGGTATTTTTTGACCCGCAAGGTATTTCCCCGCAAAATCATTGTACATACAAAATCAAGGATTTGTCTGCTCTATGTAACATCTTGTAGTACAATTGTGTGACAATTTAATTAGTTATCTTTACAAAAGTTTTTATATATCCCAAAAAGCCGGCTAAAAAATAATTCGGTGTACCCCCAGATCGAAATCCCGGTTCATGACATTGATAATTTTTCGGTAATCTGCTTCAGAATTAACAAAATCGAGTTTATTAGTATCTAAAATCAAAATACGCAAATCCTTTTGTTGCCGGATAAATTCGAGGTAGCCTTCCTGGATTTTATTCAAATACTCGTCCTGGATATTTTGTTCATAAGGCCGTCCGCGCATTTTTATGTTCGATTGCAAACGTTCGGTTTCCACATACAGGTATACCAAAAGCTCCGGCTTGGGAAGTTGTTGATAAATGATATTGAAAAAGGTGGCATAAAGTTTAAATTCATCGGGAGGCAGGTTCTTTTTAGCAAAGATCAACGATTTTACAATAAAATAATCGCTAATGGTAAATGTTTTAAACAAATCCATGGAAAGCAACTGGTCTTTTAATTGCTGATATCGGGCTGCCATAAACGACATCTCCAACGGGAAAGCATATTTCTCCGGCTCTTTGTAAAACTTTGGAAGAAAAGAGTTTTCCTCAAACTGTTCCAAAATAAGATGTGCATTATAATCTTTCGATATCATGGTAGCTAAAGAAGTTTTCCCTGCTCCTATATTCCCTTCTATGGCAATAAAATTATAACGCATTGATCTGTTCCCTTTCATATTTCCAGACTTTCCCTTTATCTCTGCATTCTGCCAGTAATTGACGGCAATTTCTTTTCAACACGGGGTGTATCTTTTCGGGAGCAATTTCCGTCAAGGGAAACAAGGTAAAACGTCTGTCGGCTATATGGGTATGCGGAATGGTCAACTCCGGCAAATGAATGATTTCATCATCAAAAAACAGAATATCAATATCCAGGGACCGGGATGTATAATTACCTTTTACCGATTTTGAGGTACGGCCATTCTTCTGTTCTATTTCCCGTGTTTTTTTCAATAGTTCCAACGGTCCAAATGTTGTATCTACACAAACCACCTGGTTCAAAAAAGCTACCGGAGCTTCAAAACCCCATGGTTCCGATTCGTAAACGGAAGAAAAGCGTGTAATCTCTCCCAAAGATTTATTTATCAACCGGACAGCATTTTCAATATAGTCAAGCCTGGGTTGAATATTACTGCCCAGCAAAAGAAATACTGTATGTTTTTCTGCCATGCTGCAAAAGTAACAAAATGACCTTTTGTGCTGTGTGGAGCCCGAACAAAATACCCGGAAATTTAAACATGTTTTCAACCATACCAAAAAGAAAAGCCATCTACCCTACGGCAAACGGCTTTCCATAAAATGCTTAATTGACCTGTGATTATTCAGCTTCCATAAAAGGATATCGATAATCGGTAGGAGGAATAAATGTTTCTTTGATCGTTCGCGGGCTTACCCAGCGGATCAAATTCAGGCTCGAACCGGCTTTGTCGTTGGTTCCCGAAGCGCGGGCCCCGCCAAAAGGCTGCTGCCCTACGACAGCACCGGTGGGTTTGTCGTTAATGTAAAAATTACCGGCAGCATTGACCAGTTTTTTCACTGCGAGGTCCACAGCGAAACGGTCATTGGCAAACACAGCACCCGTCAGGCCGTAAGGTGATGTACTGTCCAAAATATCAAGAGTTTCTTCATATTTATCTGCATCGTAAACATAAACCGTTAGTACCGGGCCA
>JALUYM010000368.1 GCA_027018745.1 Bacteroidales bacterium
TTATCTGATACAGCAATTTCACAATTTTTCTGTCAGGCTGGAAGATGCTGCCGACAAGGTCAGGCGTTCCGCACCGGAATCAATTTCAAAGGAAAAACAACACTTCCTGCAAATGGCAGGATTGTTCGATACACACACCAGGAAAATGCTGGACCGACAAAAAACCCATTGGGGTTATCTGATAAAAGATCTGGAGCAATATAGCCGCAGGATACTTGACAAAGCGACAGGACAACTCATCAGCAAAGGTTCCCATTTGAAGTACAGACCGGTACAACTGATTAAACAGGAAAAACAAAATCTTCAAAACATTCAAAAACTTACAAATATTCATGTAATCCGGGCACTGCAAAAAGCCACAGACAGACTCAAATTATTTGAAAATAAAGTCAGCCTGATGAAACCCGAAAACATTCTGAAAAAAGGATACAGTATTACTTTTATTGATGGAAAAGTACTGAAGAACGCAATGGCAGTTAAACCCGGAGAGATACTCACAACCCGTTTATACAAAGGAGAAGTAAAAAGTATTGTCAAAGATAAAAACAAAAAATAAGACCATGGAAAAGCCTACTTATTCCGAAGCCATAGAAGAACTGGAAAAAATTGTCACCGAAATTGAAAACGAAGATATTCCGGTGGATGAGCTCTCGTCGAAAGTAAAACGGGCTGCCGAGCTTATCCATATTTGCAAAACCGTGTTATACAAAACAGAAGAAGAAGTCAATGCTGTTTTGAAGGACCTGCAGGAAGAGAAAAAAGAATGAACTTATTCTCTCATTTTCCCTGATGAACGGGGAAAGGGCCCGGCTTTGTTAAAACAATTCCTTTAGACACATCCGGTACCCGGGGCTAAAACAAGATTTCTTACCCGTTTCCGGCACGGAAAAAGTTGGTATTATTTTTCCACTAAAACCATGCCAGTTTAAAATTCTTTTTACATTTGTGAAACGGTACAAACAATTAAAATAAATATTTCCGTATGCTTAGACAAAGCTTGCAGCAGAAATTATTACAGAAACTTTCTCCCCAGCAGATATTGCTGATGAAATTGCTGCAGGTACCTGTCAACGAACTGGAACAAAGGATAAAACAGGAAATTGAAGAAAACCCGGCCCTCGAAGCGGACAACATTAACCGCGATGGGGAAATCCCTCCCCAAAAGGCAGAAGAAGGTGAAGAAGAATCCGAAAACCAGGAAAACGTCGAGGAAAACCATGATGATTTTGATATAGAAGACTATTACAAAGGAGAAGACGAAATTCCGGAGTACAAGCTCCAGACAAATAATTACAGCAGAGATGAAGAACGCAGGGAAATTCCTTTTTCCACAGGGATCAGTTTCCACGAACTGCTGAAGCAACAGCTTGGCGTACAGCATTTGGATGAACGTAAAATGCGTATCGGGGAATATATTATCGGCAACATTGATGATTCCGGTTACCTGCAGCGTTCTACCGATGCCATTGTTGATGACCTGGCTTTTATGCATAATTTTGAAGTAAAAAAGGAGGAAGTTGAAGAAGTATTATCAGTCATTCAACAATTCGATCCACCCGGGGTAGGAGCCCGCAACCTGCAGGAATGCCTTCTCATACAACTAAACCTGAAAAAGAAAAATGAAAATTCTGAAATTCTGGATATTGCATTCAAAATTATCAAACGTTATTTCAACGAGTTTACCAAAAAGCATTACCAGAAGATCATGAAACGGGCAGACATTACGGAAGAACAACTAAAAGCTGCTTTGGAGATTATTCTTACATTGAACCCCAAACCAGGCAATTCACTGGGAGAAACTTCGCGTACCAACCAATACATTATACCCGATTTTACCATTACCAACAACAACGGGGAACTGGAACTGACACTGAACACCTGGAATACCCCCGAACTTCGTGTAAGCCATGCCTACGCCAACATGTTGCAGAATTTGGCCAACGGAAAAAAAGGAAAAGCCGAAAAAGAAGCTTTTAGTTTTATTAAAAAGAAAATGGATTCGGCCAAATGGTTCATCGATGCGGTAAAACAACGACAAAATACACTTTACATCACCATGAAAGCCATCATGGACTACCAACGCGATTATTTTCTTACCGGTGACGAAACCAAACTGCGGCCCATGATCCTGAAAAACATTGCCGATATTGTCGGCATGGATATTTCTACTATTTCACGGGTGGCCAACAGCAAATACGTACAAACACCTTTTGGTACTTTTCTTTTAAAAAGCTTTTTCAGTGAATCGATGCAAAAAGAAGACGGGGAGGAAGTTTCTACCCGTGAAGTAAAAACCATTTTGAAAGACCTGGTTGCGGCGGAAGACAAAAAGAAACCCCTCACCGATGAACAGCTCATGAATGAGTTGAAGGAAAAGGGTTATCCCATTGCCCGCAGAACCGTCGCCAAATACCGCGAACAGCTTGGAATTCCTGTAGCCCGCCTGCGCAAAGAACTGGGCATATGAGTTCCATAAATTATTCACCATCACATCGAAAAATATTCTTTATGGAAAAAACAGTGGCCCGCATTCTTTCAATGATCTTCCACCCCTTGCTGGTTCCTTCTTTTTTTCTGCTCCTGCTATTCCGCCTTCCGTTTTATGACCAGATGAGCATTCCATTACATATAAGAAGCATGGTGCTGCTTTTCGTTTTCCTGATAACATTTGTCCTGCCTGCGGTCATCGCTTTGGGAATGTGGTTGCTCAAACTTATTGACAGCCTCGAGATGCGCAAACGGCATGAACGGATGCTGCCCATGATCATCATTGCCATTTTCTATTACATTACCTTTTATTCTTTAAAAGAACTGGACATTTTTAAACCGGCTGCAATTTTTATGTTAGGGTCAACAGTGTTGGTGCTGATGGGGCTGGTTTTCAATTACTTTTATAAGATAAGCCAACACATGATTGCCTGGGGAGGTTTCTCCGGAGCAATCATCGCTTTGGAATTTTCGTTGCACACGCCACTTTATTTCTGGCTTTTCTGTATTCTTATTGCTTCCGGAATAACGGGATATGCCCGGTTGAAAGCAGAGGCACATACACCATTTGAAGTTTACAGCGGATGGCTGCTGGGGGTGATTGTTATGACAACCATTATATTAACGTTATAATCTTGTAAAGATTTCATACTGCGACACAACAGCGATTCTTGTTATTGCCCGTTTTGATATCTATTATTTTCTTGCTGCCATCAGCAACTCAAGCATTTTGATTCCTGCTTCTGAAATAACCGTACCCGGGCCGAAAATGGCTGCCACACCGGCATCGTACAAAAACTGATAATCCTGGTGGGGGATCACTCCGCCCACAATCACCATAATATCTTCACGACCAAGTTTTTTCAGCTCTTCAATAACCTGAGGCACCAAAGTTTTATGACCGGCAGCCAAACTGGAAACGCCCAAAATATGCACATCGTTTTCTACTGCCTGGCGGGCAGCTTCGGCCGGCGTTTGAAAAAGCGGGCCAATATCCACATCAAAACCAATATCTGCATAGCCGGTAGCCACCACTTTTGCACCCCTGTCGTGACCATCCTGACCCATTTTGACGATCATAATGCGGGGACGACGGCCTTCGAGGGCTGCAAATTCATCGGCAAGTTTTCTTGCCTTTTTAAAACGACTGTCATCTCCGCTTTCCGAAGAATAAATACCTGAAATCGATTTGATCACTGCTTTGTACCTCCCGAAAACTTTTTCGCAAGCATACGAAATTTCTCCGAGACTGGCACGTTTTTTTGCCGCATCCACAGCCAAAGCCAGCAAATTTCCTTCGCCCGTTTCGCAGGCTTTGGTAATAGCATCAAGGCTTTCACGCACTTCTGCGTTATTTCTTTCGGTTCGTAATTTTTTCAATCTTTCCAACTGTGCCTCACGTACGGCCGTGTTGTCGACTTCCAGGATTTCCAACGGTTCTTCTTTCTCAAGCCTGTATTTGTTCACCCCCACAATGATGTCTTTTTTCGCATCGATACGTGCCTGTTTGCGGGCTGCTGCTTCCTCAATACGCATTTTGGGCAATCCCGTTTCGATGGCTTTGGCCATGCCGCCCATTTCCTCTATCTCCTGAATATGCTGCCAGGCCTTTTGTGCTATCTCATGGGTAAGGTTTTCAACATAATATGAACCAGCCCAAGGGTCTACTGTCCTGCAGATGCCGGTTTCCTGCTGCAAATAAATCTGTGTATTCCGCGCGATCCTTGCAGAAAATTCGGTGGGCAGGGCAATGGCTTCGTCCAGGGCGTTGGTATGCAACGACTGGGTGTGCCCCAAAACGGCACCCATTGCTTCAATGCAGGTACGCGTCACATTGTTGAACGGGTCCTGTTCCGTTAAACTCCAGCCCGAAGTCTGCGTATGGGTACGCAATGCCATGGATTTGGGATTTTCCGGATGAAACTGTTTCACCATTTTGGCCCACAGCATACGGGCTGCCCGCAGTTTGGCAATTTCCATAAAATGGTTCATGCCCAGACCCCAGAAAAAGGAAAGCCGTGGGGCAAAAGCATCTATTTTTAATCCGGATTGCAGCCCTGTGCGGATATAATCAAGCCCATCGGCCAGTGTATAAGCCAGCTCCAAATCGGCCGGGGCACCGGCTTCCTGTATGTGATATCCCGAAATGGAAATACTGTTAAACCGGGGCATGTACTGTGCCGTGTATTTGAAAATATCCGAAATAATGCGCATGGAAGGTTTCGGCGGGTAAATGTATGTATTGCGCACCATGAACTCTTTCAAAATATCGTTTTGAATGGTACCTGCCAGCTCTTCCAATCTGGCTCCTTGTTCCAGTGCCGTTACAATATAAAATGCCATGACCGGCAAGACGGCACCGTTCATGGTCATGGAAACGGAAATTTTATTCAGTGGTATCTCATCAAAAAGGATTTTCATGTCAAGAACCGAGTCAATGGCCACGCCGGCTTTGCCCACATCGCCTATTACACGTTCATGATCGGAATCGTAGCCGCGGTGAGTAGCCAGATCGAAGGCTACTGAAAGTCCTTTTTGACCTGCTGCAAGATTACGGCGGTAAAAAGCATTGGACTCTTCGGCAGTAGAAAAACCGGCATACTGGCGAATAGTCCAGGGCCGGGTGACATACATGGTGGAATAAGGGCCGCGCAAAAACGGCGGGATACCGGCTGCAAAATCAAGGTGCTCCAAGCCTTTCAGGTCTTTTTCGGTATAATGGCTTTTCACTTTGATTTTTTCGGCGGGCACCCACTCCGAAACAGGCAGGTTTTCTGTGGCCCGGCTTGCCGCTCCCAAATTTGTTATGTCGATGGAATGGAAATCAGGTTTCATGGTTTTCTTTTTAAATTTCAATTTTAGTTATGCTTAGCAGGATTTTAAAACGATTAATTTTCACTTTGCTACAATTTTCATTTTTGTAATGCACTGGCAAAAACTTATCTTATTCTTTGTCTATAATTTTCCAATATCCGCGCGTCCCGCCGATACGGGTAATGATGCGTTTTTCTTTTAATGCTTTAAGATGTTTCTTAACAGCAGAATCATTAATATTTAATATCTCTGCAATTTTCCGATAACTTATTTTATTATTTTCGATAATTAGGTTTAAAACTTCCTTTTGCCTGTCCGTTAAGTTATCTATTTGACCACCCATTTGACCACTTTTCTGACCACTTTTCGTACCACCTATTGAGCCACCTATTGAGCCACCTATTGAGCCACCTTTTTTATCATTAAAATAAATCACTGTCGAAAAGAAATCTTCGTCAATAAACTCGTAAGTGGCATTTTCATCATAAAGCGGTAAATATTTTTTCACATTGTGCATTCCCGAACCAACTTCCTCTACCCTGCCCATTTGAAGCATTAGCTTACTGATTGTCGGATTCTTGGCAAAAGGTGAAAAATTTCCGGGATCAATTTTGCCGAAAAATTTCGGGTTATTGGGGTTTTTAAATTCGATTTTATCTTTCAGAATAGTAATTACAGCCGGTGCAGGGCTCAAATATTCACGATGGGCAATAATATTTGCCACCAGCTCACGAAATATCTTGCTCCGCAAACTTATTCTTTGGTCGCCTTCGAGGTAAAACGGGTCGTTCAAATGCTTGTCGATAAACGACATCAAAAGGTCGTAAGCATCTAACAGGTTTGTCCTTACGGTCAACCGGTCATCATAACGGTCAACATTTTCTTTACGAAGCAAAGCTTCAAATTTACAGGCAGGCAAAAGGTTTTGTATTAATTTATCTGTCCCGAAAAAAAGTACGGCTGCCAGGGTATAGCCGCTTTTTCCGTTTTCATCTTTTCTGAAAAGTCCTGTTTTTTGCAAAAAATCTTTATCGCTCAGTTCCCACCAATGATTTTCAGGCATATTCAGTTTAATAAGATTTTTTGCCCTGGCAATAAGTTTGGGGTTAAGGTCTTTGAATGTAACCTGGGGAAAAATCTTTTGTTCGCTGTGATAATTTTGTTTCCGGTTAACTATCCTGGCAATCTCAACAGGATGTTCAACCTGGTAATCCCCGTCCTGATTTCTGACAAATATTTTTCCGTTGGTTTTATGCACCTGCGGGCTTACAGGCACTTCGAGGACAATTATTTTTTTACCGTCTATTTCAAATTTGTTTATCTGCAAAAAATATACGGGATGAAGCTTTTCGGGATTGTTGGCCAGATTGGCAATGTCTTTTTTTAACTGGCTTATATTGTCCGGATTAACACCCGTGATTTTACCGTTATTGTCAACGCCAAGCAAAATGATCCCGCCATCGGTATTAAGAAAAGCACAAACCGTTTCAAACAATGTTTTTGGAAGTTTGTTTTTACTTTCCTTAAACTCGGCATGGATATTTTCACCCTTTTGAATAATATCTTTGACCTCTTGTTTCGTCATTTTATTTAAGCAAATATTCCAATAAATTTACTTCTTCCGGACTACTTAACGAAATATCTTTTGCCGTTTGATTTGTATTAAACAGTTGATTGAGAATATTTCTTTTTAAAACAACCAGGATTTTCATTAGGTTATCCCCAAAATCTTGTTAAACTTCTGCAATTCTTCCAGCACGTTGCTGCGGACATGGATAAAATGTTCCATGCCGGCAGCGATGAATTGGTCGGCCAACAGTTTGGGATAGCCGGCCAACACCACAATGGTTTTATCTTTTAATGCATCAAAAACTTTCAACACTTCTTTTTCATACGTTTTGTCATCGCTGCAAAGAACAACCATTTCCGGTTTATCTTTTATGGCGGCTTTTATTCCTTCTTCTGCTGTCGAAAAACCATCATGGTCTATGATTTCATATCCGGCACAACCGAAAAAGTTTTCGGCAAACTGTGCCTTTGCCCGCCGCATGGCAAGGTCGCCCAGTGTGAACAGCCAGACCCGCGGCCTTCTGTGCATTTTGGCAAAACGGTCTGTAGCATAACGTAATTTTTCAAACGGAACAGCCGCTCTGTATATGTGCAGTGGTTTTACACCATTTTTTTCCGGCGGGGCATCCGTTTCAAAAACCATTGGATCAAATTCTTTTTCAAGATGTTCCGTAATATTCGGAAACTGGTTGACACCGAGAATGGAAATTTTCCGGCTGGCAATACCGGCATCTTTTTTACGGGCTTCTTTTTCGATTCGATCCTGTATAAAACCTTTTGCAAAAGCATCGAGATAACCACCCTGTTCGTCCACTTCCAGAAACACTTGCCAGCTTTTTTCAATAAGGCCGGCCGTGAGG
>JALUYM010000369.1 GCA_027018745.1 Bacteroidales bacterium
TTGATTCCTACTGTTTCACAACAAAATCCCCTGGAAAAAACACTCCGGTTCTCACTGTTGTTTAATTTTGGCAACAACACTCCCGGAAACAGGTTTTAACCTTTTAAATATGTCATTCCGCATCGGTATAGGATATGATGTACATGCATTTGCTACAGGCCGGCAACTTATCCTGGGAGGCGTTCCCATCCCTTTTTCAAAAGGCCTTGCCGGTCATTCCGATGCTGATGTACTGACACATGCTTTGTGTGATGCCCTGCTCGGGGCAACAGCACTGGGCGACCTGGGAAACCTTTTTCCGGATACGGATGAACAATACAAAAATATTTCCAGCCTGGAGCTGTTAAAGAAAGTAATAAAAAAAATAAGGACATCTCTTTATGAGATAGAAAATATGGATGCCGTCATCATCGCCGAGCAACCCGAAATGAAACCATTCATTCCCGAAATGAGACGTGTCCTGGCAGAGGCCATGTCTGTTTCAGCAAGTCAGATATCCATAAAAGCAACTACTACCGAACATCTTGGGTTTACAGGCAGGGAAGAAGGCATAGCTGTTACGGTAATAGTTTTGTTAAAAATCGCAGAAAAAACATAACAATCCTTTTTATAACCGCACTTTTCTCTTTAGCTTTGCAAGCTGTTTTCGGGGCCTCCTCAGGTGCTGTCCCGATAACCAATAAAATTTAACCGGAACAAGAACCTGAAAAAAAATATATATGAAAGCATTTAAAGCCTACGATATACGTGGAGAATATGGAAAAGACCTGAATAAAGAATCAGTTTACCGTATCGGTTATTTTTTACCACAAATCCTTCCCATGAAAAAAATCCTTGTTGGTCGCGATGTACGGCTGTCCTCAGATGAAATGTTCAAGGCCCTTGCCGACGGACTTTCCGATGCGGGAATCAACGTGGTAGATGCCGGATTAACGACAACCCCCATGGTATACTGGGGAACAGGAAAATACAATTTTGATGCTTCGGTCATGATCACGGCTTCGCACAATCCGCAGAACCATAACGGATTGAAAATTTCTGCCAGGAACGTGCTGCCCGTTGGTTATGACAATGGTTTGAAAAAACTGGAATCGCTGGTGGAATCAGGTCAAAAAATAACCAAAAAGAAGAAAGCCACCATCCTGAAGATGGACATCAAACCCGATTATCTTAATTTTCTGAACCGTTATAAAAAAGATTATTCCGGATTGAAACTGGCCATAGATTTTTCCAACGGTATGGCTTCCCTGTTTCAAAAAGATTTGTTTGGAGAAGACTATTTCCCTGTAAATGAGCAGGCTGATGGTACCTTTCCGGGACATGAACCCAATCCGCTGGAACCTGAAAATCAGGAACAGATCAAAAAAGCCGTCAAAGAACATCAGGCTGATCTGGGTATTATCTTCGATGGCGATGCAGACCGGGTCATGTTTATCGATGAAAAAGGCCGGTTTATTTCTCCCGACCTGATCATTGCTCTTTTTGCCCATTTCTTTTTGAAAGACACCCGACAAAAAGAACGTGTAGTACACGATATCCGGACATCAAAAGCCGTGGGTGAATATCTCGCAAAGTTCAATGCTGAAGTAACCATTTGGCGCGTAGGAAGGGCCTACGGCGCCACCAAACTGCGCGAAGTAAATGGTATTTATGGCGGCGAGCTGGCAGGTCATTACTATTTTCGCGATTTTTATTATTCTGACAGCGGATTACTGGCTGCATTGATTATGCTCAACATTATCAGCGAATTTAAAAAACAGGGGAAAACGGTTTCGGAACTGATAAACAATATTTCTTCCTATGCCAATACAGGAGAAATTAATTTTCGCATTAGCCGCAAACAGGAAGCCATGGACACAGTAGTTGACCATTTCAAAAAACAGGAGAAACCTGCTGCATACTATGATTTTGATGGTTACAGGCTTGAATTCTCAAATTGGTGGTTCAACATTAGGCCTTCCAACACAGAGCCTTATTTACGTTTTCTGGCCGAAGCCAGGTCGCAAACACTTCTTGACGAAAAAACAAAACAAACTTTTGACCTTTTAAAACCATTCACTGAATAATGTTTTGAAACAAATTTTTACCATATTGATGCTGTTTGCCTTTCTGGGTGCCCAATCCCAGGATTTGACCGTTCATCATGATACCCTGAACAAAAAAAGGCTGGCCATCGTCTATGGAACTGCCGGGGGACTTTACGCTATCTCTATCACAGGGCTCTACTTTGCATGGTACAACGGTTATGCCCATTCCCCTTTTCATTGGAAAGACGACATGGGAGAATGGATGATGAAAGACAAGTTCGGGCACCTCACCACTTCTTACCAGCTCGGAAATTATGGATATTGGAGCCTGCGATGGGCCGGTATGAACGAAAAAAAGGCCATTTGGTACGGCGGCACGTGGGGTCTAATTTATATGACATCCATCGAATTTTATGATGGCCTTTCGGCGGAATGGGGAGCTTCGCCCAGTGATCTGCTTTTTAATACTATAGGAACAGCTTTGTTTATTGGGCAACAATTTTTGTGGCATGAACAACGCATCCGGCCAAAGTTTTCTTATCACCCCACATCATACCCGCAATACCGGCCTGACCTGCTTGGGGATAACTGGGCGCAACGCATAATTAAAGACTACAACGGACAAACCAACTGGCTTTCGGTAAATATTGCCTCATTTTTAAAAAAGGATTCCAAATTCCCGTCATGGTTGAATGTAGCTTTCGGGTATGGTGCCACAGGTATGGTCGGAGCCTATTATAATCCTTCGGAATACAAAGGAAAACCTTTGCCCCCTTTCAAACGCAGGGCTCATTATTATCTTTCTGTCGATGTGGACTGGACACGCATTAAAACGCACTCAAAAGTTTTGCGGTTTATCCTTAATACATTGAGCTTCATTAAAATACCTGCTCCTGCCATTGAATACAATAAACAAAAAGGATTTCGGTTTTATCCGCTTTATTTCTAAAAGGTTTATGGACAAGCAAATTATCCCGAAAGTGATTGAATGCCAAAAACAAACAACCATCACTGACAAAATATTCTTATACTTTTTAACATATGCTTCTCATATTATCCCCCACGAAAACCATGCAGGACAACGTTGATATGACCATCAACGAAACAACTCTCCCCCTGTTTTTGGAAAAAGCAAATCAATTGCATGAAGAACTGAAAAATTTGACTGTTGCGGAACTTGCCCGTACCATGCAAGTCAACCCCCAACTGGCACAGTTAAACTATGAACGTTTTCAGCAATGGCATGTCAGGAAACACAAAGAAAACGGTATTCCTGCTTTTTTTTCCTATCTGGGAGAAGTTTTCAGGGGATTACATGCAGCGGATCTTCGTAAAGATGACCTCTTATTTGCCCAGGGCCATGTGCGTATCCTTTCGGGTTTTTATGGCATATTGCGCCCGCTGGACCTGGTCTTACCTTACCGCCTGGAAATGGGCGGACGGTTTGCCCCCGCCGGATACAGCCATCTGTATGGTTTTTGGAAAAAAGACATCACACAGGCTTTGAAAAATGCTTTGCAGGAGCAGGGTGACCAGATTCTCATAAATCTGGCATCCAACGAATACTATAAGGTCATAGACAAAAAACAACTTGCAGCTCAAATCATAACTCCCGTTTTTAAAGAAGCCAGGGGAGATGGCTATAAAATGATCACCATATACGCCAAGAAAGCCAGGGGAATGATGACACGTTTTATCATCCAAAACCGGCTGAAGGATACTGAACAGTTAAAACTTTTTGATCAAGAAGGATATTATTATAACGAAAACCTTTCGACTACAACGGAAATTGTTTTTACAAGATAGGTTAAGCTTCCAACGCAATTAATTGAACGATTGCAAATCCTGTAATTTCTTGTAAATACCGTTGCGTTTTATCAATTCTTTATGAGAACCGCGTTCCACAATATTACCCTTTTGAACAACAATGATTTCGTCAGCATCGCGAATAGTGGAAAGGCGATGGGCAATTACCAGGGTAGTTCTGTTTTTCATAATCCTCGAAAGGGCATCCTGCACCAACCGTTCGGCTTCCGTATCCAGCGAAGAGGTAGCTTCATCAAGAATCAATATCTGTGGATTGGACAGAACAGCACGTGCAATACTGATACGCTGGCGTTGTCCACCGGAAAGAATCAGGCCCCGGTCTGCCACGTAAGTCTGATAACCATGTTCCATTTTCATGATAAAGTCATGAGCATTGGCAATTTTTGCAGCTTCTTCAACTGCCTCCTGAGAAACATTGGTCATTCCAAAAGCGATATTGTTAAATACAGTGTCGTTAAACAAAACACTATCCTGCGAAACAATCCCCATGAGTTTTCTAAGGTCAGTAATTTTGTATTCCCTGATGTCGCGTCCATCCAGCAAAATCCGGCCTTTGGTTACATCGTAAAACCGTGGCAACAAGTCCACTACGGTTGATTTACCGCCCCCGGATTCTCCCACAATAGCAATCATTTTCCCTTTGGGGATCCGAAAGTTAAAATCTTTGATTACATAGGTTTTCTGGTACCTGAAATAAACATTTTCAAACTTGATTTCCTGTTGAAATACTTTAATGGGCAACGCATTGGATTTCTCTACAATTTCCTCTTCGGTATCCAGCACTTCAAAAATCCGATCAGCAGAAGCCATCCCTTTTCTTATGTTATAATAGCTTTGTGAAAGAGACTTTGCCGGAGAAATAACCTGTGAAAAAACAACTATAAAAGTAATAAAATCGGCAGCCTGAATCGTGGCATGGGCAGAAATTACCATTTGTCCGCCAAACCACAAAATAACCACAATCACCAATGAAGACAAAAACTCGCTCAATGGTGAAGAAAGGTCACGACGGCGGTACACACTCACCTGCTTATGGTAATAGACCTTATTCATGGTTGTAAATCGCTTGTTGAAATAGGGAATAACATTAAAACCTTTCACCACACGCAAACCGGAAAGCGTTTCCTCAATGATAGACATTAACCCGCCATACAAGTTTTGAAGGATCACCGAATTTCTCCGAAGGTTTCGCCCGATAGTGCCGATAAATAATCCGGTAATCGGTAAAATAACCAAAACAAAAATACTGAGTTTCAGGCTCAGGCTGATCATAAAAGCGAGGTAAGCAATAATGGTCAGCGGATCCCGGACCAGTACCTCAATATAATTAAGAATGGATATCTCCAATTCCTGCACGTCAGAGGTAATACGGGTAATCAAATCCCCTTTCTTGTTTTTTGTATAGTACGAAAGCGGCAGAATAAGCAATTTAGCATACAAGTCGTCGCGAATGCCACGAATAGCACCTGAACGGGCAGAAGTAATAAAATACATGGCAAAATACCGGCCAATATCTTTAAAGAAAAAAGAAACCAATATAATAACACAGATAAAAACCAAAGCCTGTAGTTTCCCCTGATGAATGATAATCTGACTGATATAATAATTGAGGTAATTCAGGGCAGCATGCGTACTAAAGGACAACGCCGGTTTCACTGTCACCAGTTTGTTCATACCAAACAACAAATTCAAAAAAGGAATCAACAAGGCAAGGGAAAACAACGAAAAAACAATAGTCATAACATTGAAAAACAGGTTGGCCAGCAAATGTCCCCAATAAGGAAAAATGTATGCTATGACACGATATAATTTCTTCATTCGTTTTAAAAATAAAAAGCAAAGATAGGGATTAACCTGAATGTGCAACCGTGGTTTTCGGTGAAGTTGTGAAAAGGTTTTTTTACATCACAATGATATGAAACCGGTTTCATTGTACTTTTGTCCGAAAGACAATTTGTTTTGTTCTTTTTGTTTAGTTTTTAAAGACTTCTATCCTTTCGGTTTTGGGGAAAAAAATAATTGTTTCGGTAATAAATGACCTGGTAACCGACCAGCGGGTAAAAAAAGTATGCTCCACCCTGAGCGAAATGGGATTTAACGTTCTCCTTATGGGCCGCCGTCTGCCAGGCAGCCCCCCCATGGATGCCCGGCCTTATCCTGTTCACCGTCTGAACTTACTTTTTAAAAAGGGGCCTGCTTTTTATGCCTGTTTTCAAATACGGCTTTTCTTTTTCATGTTGTTTCGCCATGCCGACCTGCTGGTTTCCAACGATCTTGATACATTGTTACCCAACTTCCTTATTTCCAAAATTAAAAACATACCGCTTATTTATGACAGCCACGAGTATTTTACCGGTGTGCCTGAATTGCAAAATAAACATGTTAAGCGGAAAATATGGAAAAGTATAGAGCAGTGGATTTTCCCCCGCTTAAAGGATGTATTTACAGTCAGCGACTCAATTGCCGGCATTTATGAAAAAGAATACGGTATTCGTCCGGTGGTCATTCGCAATGTACCCCGTAAATATGAAAGACAGGGAAAAAAGAGCCGGACACATCTTCAATTGCCCGAAGACAAACACATTTTGATTTTGCAGGGTTCAGGTATTAATGTTCAGCGCGGTGCAGAAGAAATGGTTGAGGCCATGCAAATGATTGAAGGAGCCGTTTTACTCATTGTGGGCAGCGGAGATGTGCTGAAAACCTTAAAGCAAAATGTGAAAAAACAGCACATGGAAGACAAAGTTCTGTTCCGTCAACGCCAACCTTATAAAAACCTTATGCAGTATACTTCTGTGGCAGACCTGGGACTGGCCCTCGACAAAGACACCAACGTAAATTACCGGTACAGCCTCCCCAACAAGGTTTTTGATTATCTTCATGCCGGAATTCCCGTGTTGGCCTCAAACCTGACAGAAATACGAAGAATTATTGAAACTTATGATGTCGGAACTTTTATCCCGGACCATGAACCCCGGCACATAGCTGAAAAGGTGAATGAAATATTTTCTCACCCCGATAAGCTACATCAATGGAGACAAAATACACGTAAGGCTGCCGATGAACTCAATTGGGAAAAAGAATCGGTGAAGCTAAAAAAAGTTTATGCAAAATATGTCTGATATTCACCTGCATATCGTTTCGTTCAACATCCCCTACCCGGCCAATTACGGCGGGGTCATTGATGTTTTTTACAAAGCCAGGGCGCTGGCCGGACAAGGTATAAAAATTCATTTGCATTGTTTTGAGTATGGCCGTAAAGAAGCACCGGAACTGGAAAAACTTTTTTTTAAAGTTCATTACTACAAGCGTCATTTGTCCAAAAAGTATCTTTTCAGCAGCAGGCCTTACATCATCGAAACACGTATTTCCGAACAACTGGTCGAAAATCTGTTGCACGACGACTATCCCATTATCATGGAGGGATTGCATACCACAGGATTGCTCAGTGAAAAGAGTTTAAAAAACCATAAACGAATCGTCCGCACACACAACATTGAACACGAATATTACAACCAGCTTTCCCGTGTGGAAACAGCCTTATTTAAAAAATACTATTTCTACCACGAAGCCAACAAATTAAAAAAATACGAAAACATCCTGGAAAAAGCCGATTTGTTGCTCACCATTTCGAGCAGTGATTATGCTTATTTTTCTGCCAAATATAAACACGTTGCGTATATTCCGGCATTTCATCCTTTTTCGGCAGTGGAAAGCCTGACCGGAAAAGGAAAATATGTGCTTTATCACGGTAATCTTTCTGTACCTGAAAACATCCATGCGGTAACAACCTTGTTGAAAAAAGTTTTTAACGGCACAAAAATT
>JALUYM010000370.1 GCA_027018745.1 Bacteroidales bacterium
CTGCAAGGATGGTAAAAAACTAAAATCACTGGGGATGAATGTTGATAGCGCATTGGCTATGACCGTTGCCGATACGGGCATCGGCATTCCCAAAGAAAAACAGGGTGTTATTTTCGAAGCCTTTAAACAGGCCGATGGTACTACCAGCCGTAAATTTGGCGGTACCGGACTGGGACTGAGCATTTCCCGTAGTTTCGCTTCTTTGCTGGGAGGTGCTTTGGGTTTGGAAAGCGAAGAAAACAAAGGAACGGCCTTTACGCTTTATCTGCCATGGAAACCGGATACGACTGGGGAAACTTCCCCTCCTGAACCTGAAACGGAACATCCTTCCGGAAGTGTTGTCAGGGAAGATGAGGTTTCCGGCGAACAGCCTTCTGATACTGTTTCAACCATGCCCGTTGCACCTGCAGATGTACCTAAAGTACAAGATGACAGGGAAACATTGCGTGAAGGGGATAAAAAGATTTTGATCATTGAAGATGATGTTAATTTTGCCAAAGTGCTCAAAGACCTGGCACATGAGCACAATTATAAGGCAATTATTGCTTTGGATGGTGAAACAGGCCTCTATCATGCCGATTATTTTAAACCTGATGCCATTATTCTCGATCTGGGATTGCCCGGTATAGATGGCCAGGAAGTAATAGACCATCTTAAAGCCAATGTTAAAACAAGGGCCATTCCTGTGCATGTCATTTCTGCCAGTGATTTTGATATTGAATTATTGAAAAAAGGTGCTATCGGATTTCTTTCAAAACCGGTTACCAAAAAACAATTGGATGATGTTTTTGAAAAAATCAGGCAAATCAGTGAAAAACCGTTGAAGAGATTATTGATTGTTGAAGATGAGCCGATTACAAGAAAAAGCATTGAAAAACTCCTGAAAGATGACGGCCTTGAGATCGTTTCCACTGAATCGGGAGAAAAAGCAGTTCAGCTTTTAAAAGAAAGTAAGTTCGATTGTCTGGTCCTTGATTTGGGCCTTGAGGATATAAACGGTTTTGATGTTTTGAAAGAGATACAGAAGGATGAAAAAGCAAAACAGGTGCCTGTGGTGATTTATACTGCCCGCGATTTAAGCCGCGAAGAGGACGAATTGTTGAAAAAATATGGTAGCAGCATTATCCTGAAAGGCGCTCATTCGTTTGAACGACTGCTGGATGAAACCACTTTGTTTTTGCATCAGGTGGAATCTGACTTTACCGGCGAGAAGAAAAAGATGTCTGAAAAGATGCACAATGAAAACATCCTGAAAGGAAAAACCATCCTTTTGGTTGACGATGATATGCGCAATGTATTTGCCCTTTCCAGTTTGCTGGAAAGTTATGATATGAAAGTGATTGTGGGCAAAAACGGAAAGGAAGCCATAAATAAACTGCATCAGCATGCAGAGGAGGTTGATTTGGTTTTGATGGATATCATGATGCCCGAAATGAACGGTTATGAAGCCATGAAATTGATCCGTAAAGAAAAAAGGTTCGAAAACTTGCCGATTATTGCACTCACAGCCAAAGCCATGAAAGGTGACCGTGAAAAGAGCATTGCTGCCGGTGCCAACGAATATCTTTCAAAACCGGTGGAAAAAGAGAAACTTATCTCCATGCTTCGTGTATGGCTTTACAAATAGTTAAAAGAATTGTCAAGCTATGCAGGAAAATGATATCTCAACTGTCGAAAATATCGAGCTGGAGCTTTTATTGCAGGCAGTTTATCTGCAATATGGTTACGATTTCCGGAATTACAGCCGGGCCCATGTAAAACGTCGCGTAAAACACAGACTCGTACAGGAGGGAATGAAAAGTATTTCCGAACTCCAAAATCAGATACTTCATGATAAAACTGCTTTTGACAGGCTGGTACGTGATCTTTCCATTAACGTGACCGAAATGTTTCGCAACCCGGCATTTTATAAAAGCGTACGCGAAAAAGTTATCCCTATCCTGAAAACCTATCCATACCTGAAAATCTGGCATGCCGGATGTGCTACGGGCGAAGAGGTCTTTTCTTTTGCCATCATGCTAAAAGAAGAAGGCCTGCTGGAACGGACACAGATTTATGCTACCGATTTTAATCCGTATATCATCAAAAAAGCCAGAAATGGCATTTTCCCTATCCGTTATATTAAAGAATATACCGCCAATTACCAGAAAGCCGGCGGTTTGGAATCCTTCTCAGATTATTACCATGCCAACGATGAGTTGGTGATTTTTGATAAAAACCTCAGTAAGAATATGGTTTTTGCCGAGCATAATCTGGTTACCGACTCTGTTTTTGCCGAAGTTAACATGATCGTTTGCCGGAATGTTCTCATCTATTTTAATAATAATCTGCAAAACAAAGTATTGCACCTGTTCCACAAAAGCCTTGTTGTCGGAGGTTTTCTCGCTTTGGGAACCAAGGAGTCGTTAATGTTTTCGGATGAAGAAAAAAAATACAAAGTGATTGACCCGAAACAAAAGATTTTTAAAAAAAAGTATGAATAAAAGAAAGGACATAAAAGCCATTGTAATAGGTGCTTCAGCCGGAGGATTGTATGCCCTGAAAAAATTGTTGCCTGCCCTGCCGGCTTCGTTTCCCTGTCCGGTACTTGTGGTTCAGCATTTGAGCCCGCATTCTGATAACTATATGGTCCGAATGCTTGATGAGCTTTCTCCGTTGGTTGTTAAAGAAGCTGATGAAAAAGAACCGGTAATACCGGGGACTGTTTATGTGGCGCCGCCCGATTATCACTTGTTGGTAGAAGAAGATTTTACGTTGTCGCTTTCGGTCGAAGAAAAGGTAAATTATTCGCGTCCGGCCATCGATGTGCTGTTTGAGACTGCTGCTGATGCATACGGCAGGCATTTAATGGGGATTATACTGACAGGGGCCAACGCCGATGGTGCCAACGGTTTGCTTGCTGTGAAAAAAAGAGGGGGCTTTACCATTGTCCAGCAACCTGAAGATGCTGAAAGCCAGGCTATGCCCAAAGCTGCCATTGAGTTGGTGAAACCACATAAAATTTTTACCCTTGATGAGATCATTACTTTTCTGTCGAAAGGTGATTTTTGTTCCAAATAAAAGCGTGGAAAAGCCATAGGGCAGAGACAGAAATTTCTGATTATTTCAGGACTTTAAAAAAAACAGGCCGATAGTGAGGTAACAGCCGGGGGTGGAAAGCCTTGATAAAATCGGCCAGTAACCATTGCGGTTCCATGGGACTGCGTTCAAAGTAAGCGGTTTTTTCAGGATCACAATAAATGATATGATGTTGCCTGAATGCTTTGAAATGGGTGTACAGTTCATTTTCATCAGCAATTCGGGCATAGGATGGCTGACTCCCGAAAGATCCTATAATTTTCCAATAATCAGCATCTTGTGCTTTTTTAAAAACAGTTTCAAAGTTGAGGGGGAAACTGGCCACATGTTTGTCATTATGCCAAATGTAATCGGCACCGGCGTCATGAAAAATGCGGGCCATATAACTTTTTCCTCCGGCAATAAACCATTGTCCGTTAAAAAATTTGTTGGAAAAAACAGTGGGCCTTTGGCGAACAGTATCCGCCATTCTTTTTAAAGCCAAATATTGCCTGGCAATGTTTTGAAAAATACTGTCGGCTTTTTTTTCTTTACCGAAAAACAAAGCACTGAATTTTATCCATTCGGCTCTTCCCAGCGGACTGGTTTCTGTATAATCCAGATAGGGAATGGCTGTAATGGAAGATAAGATGGCAGGTAATTGCAGGTCTCCCTGAAAAGGGGAAAAGAAAATGGCTTGCGGTCTTTTTTCCAGAATACGCTCAATGAAGTAGTGCCCGCCTGCTTCCAATTCTGTAATTTTTCCATCGTTCAGTGCTTTTTTAACCTGTTTGTTGGAAATGAACCTTGCTTCGGAAATACCGATGACCTTGTCCAACAGCCCTAATTTTTGAAGGGCATCTAACTGAGTAGCTGAAAAAACAGCCACACTGTCCAACGGAACTTTAATTTCCCCTTTGGTGGGATGACTTTTTACCAATACAAAACTTGCCAGCACTTTACCCTTTTGCCAGGGATTGTACACCACGACCTTTCTTTTTCCTTTTTCATTAAAAACCGCAAAACCTTTGGCATATTGAATGGTAATGGATTCTTTTTGGGAAAAGGTTTTCGTATTCTTCCGGATATGGTTTTTGCAACCGGTACCAAAAATCAGGAACAAAACCGTCAGAAATATCAGTTGTTTTCTCATGCCGCCGCTTCTTTTTTGGCCCGTTTTTCCAAAACGATCCATCCCACAATACCGAGAACAACCAAAACAGGGGAGATAAGTTCGGCCTGTGTAATATGATGGCCGAAAATGTCATATCTGTGGTCGACGCGAATATGTTCGATAAAAAAGCGTTCAACGCCATTAAATATCAGATAGATAGAAAATAATACACCGGGGACTTTGATTTTTTTCCGGATGGACCACAGAATGATAAAAACTATGATCATCATGGTAGTTTCATAAATGGGTGTGGGAAAAACACCTTGTGCCAGCTGCATGCAGTGAGGGCCTGTACATCCCGGAATGGGAATTCCTTCGTTGATGATATTGTGGGGATAATTGTATTTCCACAACCATTCGGGCAGAAAACTTAACCATCCCGGTTTGGTCAGGTGATTAACTATTCCCCAGTCACCATCACCTGCTACCTGGCAGCCTATGCGACCAATACCATAAGCAATGGCCAGGCCCGGGGCAAAACTGTCGGCCATGGGTTTCCATGGAATCCCGTGTTTTTCTCCATACCAAACTACAGCAATGGCCGCAATGATAAGACCGCCGTAAAAAGTGAGCCCGCTAAAAGAAAACAGTTCCCCCAAAGGATCGGCCAGAAACGCTTGCCAGTTTTCCAGCTGGTCAAATATCTTTGCCCCGATGATACCAAAAACGGCAGCTATCAAAACAATCATCCAGGTTTGTTCATGGGCTGGAACCGATATTTCTTTCTCTATGGGCTTGTCCAGCTTGCGTTTGTTTTTATCATACCAAACATAAACGGTATAAAGCATACCAAATACCAACCCTGCCCACAGAGATCCTTCACCCGAAAAAAGAAACTGCTGCGGGTCGTTGGCAAAATGTTGATAATCGGTAATGGCTGCAACGCCTTTAAATGCTATCAGAAATCCAACGACAAAACTGATAAGCAATTCAATCACAGAAGCAGGTTTCCCGACGATGACCTTCTTTTTTGTCGGTTTTATCAATCCTTCTTTTTCCTTGCGGATGAGCTCAAGATATAGCAGATAAGCCCCTACAAGAAAGGCTGTTGCCACAAAAAAACCATAGCTCATAATGGGCAGGTTGATGTGGGTTCCGAAAATTGCATTGATCAGGTCGCTGAATTTAGGATACATATGGCCATGTTGTTTTTAAAAAGACTTCATTTTTCTGTTGCAAATTTACACTTATTCTCCATTGACGCATACGGCGAAGAAAAGTAAAGGAAGTTTGAAAGCCTTGTGCCAGAAGAAAAACAGAACGTTAATAAAATTTAACTTTGGTAGAAGAGCCAATTTTTTAAGCCTGAACAACTAAAGATGAACAAATGTTCAATATATTTGCAGCCAAAGGTAATAATACATGTCGCCGCGACCCAAAAGAAAAAGAATTCTCAGTGAACCTCCCGCAGTTTCCGGTTTTGTACCGGAAAGTGGTGATTATTCATTAGCTTTGGAAGATACTGTGGTTTTGCATTTTGAAGAATATGAGGCCATCCGGTTGGCCGATTATGAACAGATGACCCAATTGCAGGCTTCAAAACGGATGCATGTTTCACGGCCTACTTTTACCCGTATTTACGAGTCAGCCCGCAAAAAGGTGGCCAAAGCCTTTATTGAGAATAAACGTATTTCCATAGTAGGGGGCAATGTGGCCTTTGATGCCGACTGGTACAGATGTGAAAACTGCGGGTCGGTTTTTAAACGGAAGGCAGGACAAAAGGCAAAAAGTTGTCCCGTTTGTGGCGACAGGCAGATCGTTCCGTTGGAACAGGCCGTCAATACTTTTCCCGAAAGAAGCCGGGGGGGCGGGCGTGGTGGCCGTTTCCACGGGGGAAGGGGAGTAGCAGGTTTTTGTGTTTGCCCCAAATGCGATTACAAAGTGCAACACTCAGCCGGAGTTCCATGCGGCAGCCTGCTTTGCCCTCATTGTAATATCCGGTTAATAAGAGAAGATTCAGAACATTATCAAATTATATTAAAAAAACGAAAAAAGTAATCATATGTTGAAAAAGAAACTTGTAATGCCATTGGAAAATGGTTATCTCGCAGAACATTTTGGACATAGTCGCGAATTTGCCTTTTACGAAATCGAAGACAATAAAATTGTAAAAGAATATCGTCAGGAACCTCCTCCCCATGCAGAAGGCACTATCCCGCGTTGGCTGGTGGAAAATCAGGCAACCGATATTCTGGTGGGCGGCATTGGTCCAAAAGCAATAGAAATTCTTTATAATCAGGGAATTAATGTTTATGTGGGGGTTGCTGTGGATGAAGCCGTGAACCTGGCATTGGATTTTATTAACGGGAATTTGAAATATGGACAAAATTATTGTCATCATTAATAACAATTTAAATCAAAAAAAATGGATACAAAAAATGCAGGTTTTAACTCAAAACTAATACATGCCGGTGGTGTTGAAGACCCTATGGGCAGTGCTGTAACACCGATTTACCAAACTTCGACTTTCCGGTTTAAGAATGCCGATCACGGTGCACGTTGTTTTTCAGGTGAAGAAAAGGGTTATATATACACACGCTTGGGAAACCCGACGCTTGAGGATCTTGAAAACACACTGGCTGAATTGGAAAATGGATATGCCTCTGTCGTTACTGCATCCGGAATGGCTGCTGTCAATAATGTCTATCTTGCGTTTCTTAGTGCCGGAGACCACATGGTTAGCCATAATTCGGTATACGGCCCTACGCGGGGAGTGATGGAAAAACTTTATCCGAAACTTGGGGTGGAAAGTACTTACGTAGATTGCAGCAACTTGGATAATATTAAAAAAGCCATTAAACCCAATACCAAATTATTGTATCTTGAAACACCGGCCAATCCTACCATGGGTATCACCGATATTGCCGGGGCAGCAGCTATTGCCCACCAGCACAATATGTTGGTTTGTGTAGACAATACTTTTTGCAGCCCTTATATTCAAAAACCCCTGGACCTGGGCGCCGATATTGTTTTGCATTCCATGACTAAATTTATTAACGGTCATGCCGATATTGTGGGAGGTTGTGTTATTACCAAGACCAAAACACTTTATGATGAGGTGGCCTATGTTATGAAAAATGTCGGGTTTAACATGGATCCCCATCAGGCCTGGCTGACGCGCCGCGGATTAAAAACACTGGCCATAAGGATTGAACGGGCACAAGCCAATGCCATGAAGATTGCCGAATATCTGGAAGGCCACCCGAAAATTGAATGGATTTTATACCCTGGGTTAAAATCGCATCCGCAATATGAACTGGCCAAAAAACAGATGGCAGGTCCGGGTTCCATGATGTCTTTTGGTGTGAAAGGCGGACTGAAGGCAGGCAAAACAGTCATGGACAATGTGCATTTGGCTTTGCTGGCTGTTTCTCTCGGCGGTATCGAAACACTGATTCAGCATCCGGCCTCCATGACACACTCCAAATTGTCCAGGGAAGAACGTGAAGAAGCAGGCATTACCGATGGCCTGGTACGGCTTTCCGTGGGTATTGAAGATGTGGACGACATTATTGCTGATCTGGATCACGCCCTTTCATTGGTATAAAATCTTTAAAAAATTTCTACCCCCGGATTCGAAAAGTTCCGGGGGTTTTGCTTTTAATGGGAGTTGCTTTTTTCAGAATAGGGCATTGTAACAGGCTCCTTTGTGATAACCCATACAGCTCCCTTTGTTCAAATTGAACCTGACGGAGAAATAAAAATCCATCCCTGTCATATCACCTATTCCGAGGAATGTCCCCAGTTTCTCCGTTCCAATGGTGATAGAATAAAAACGTAACGCGGCCCCAATCCTTATTTTTTCATAATTATAAATTGTAATGGGAAGGCTGACTCCTAAAATTCTTGTTTCGTATCTTGGAATGACTGCCAAAACAGGCGATTGGCGAACTGATTTTAACCGGAAATGCAAAGGTTGTAACCAATAAGCCCCAAGGTAAAAAGGGCCGTTAAAATGGTAATCATACTGAATACTCAGGGCAGTGGGCAGACTCATGTACATGGCCGTGTCGGTTAACGAAGCATGCGGGTTGCCTAAAAAGACTGAACTCAACATTTCCATCGTACTGTGGATGCTGGGGGTCGCTACGGTATCAAATTGTTGCCAGTTGGCTGAATCGTTGTTAAATCGGTGTACTTCTGTGTGATGGCGAAAGCGAATACCCCCTATGTCCATGATAGATATTCCCAATTTATAAATGTAGTCGGCATAGGGTTTGGCACACCACCTTTTTTCACCCGGATCAGTGAAAGTTTTAAGTTTTGTATACAAAACCCCTACATCCAGTCCGACCCCATGACCTTTGAATACCGGATGAAAATCAACTTTGTCAGGATTGTCGTAATCTATTGGTATGGCATAGGCAATGCTGCTGCTAAAATTATTGATATTCAGCGTAGTGGTGTTAGGAACGGAATAATTTACATTGGAAACAGCAGCGTAAGCCCCTCCAATACCAAACAAATATTTTATTCCGGCCCCGACTGTTACTTTTGTATTGCCCCTGTCAATAAGGTCATAGGCATAGTTCAGGCTGATCTCCGCCCAGTTTAAAGAGGCGATACTGAAATTTTTATCATGAAAACTTTTGTGTAAAACAACAGGTTCCGAAAGTTTTCCATGGGACAGGATAAACTCATAAGGAATGTTGATGCCGGAGCTGACGGAGCGTACCGAAAACCCCAGTGCAACGGCCTGCCGTCCTTTTTGGATCATAAATGATGGGCCCTGAATCCTGGACGAAACGAAAAAACTCTTACTGTTATGGTTTTGGTATGCTATTACATGGATATTGGCATGTTGAAAAGAATGTTTCCATGCCATATGTACCAAACTCATAAAGCTGGTGCTGTCTTTGTTGAAATATCCCATATCGTTTTCAATGAAAAAATCGGCTGTCCCCAGATTGACATCCATATACACTTTGGAATTGGTTAGAAAAGCCGGATTAATCCGGGACCCGGCAGCTCCGTTGTAATTATCAAAACCCAAGCCGGTCATTTGTTGGGAAAACAGGGGAGTAAAAGAGAATGAGAACAAACTTAATAAAACAGCCCGGACCAAAAAGATGGTAATAAGTTTTCCTTCTGCCAAGTCTGTGACCCGCTTTTTCATAATAATTATTTTATTCGGAGGATTGTCTTTTTCCTTTTAACAATTGCCATTACAAAAATATAAAAACATTGCTTTTTCTGCGGAGGAAAAAAGAACAACCGGTTTCATATTCTTGTTTTGAGATGTAACGATTTGATTGATAGCCTTTGAAAGATATAAAAAAACCATATAAAATATCGGGCAGATTCTTTAATTTCGCTAAATGATGGAGAAAAAAACCGACATGGTAACAATACTCGGTAGTACGGCCACGGGCAAAACACGTTTGGCTGTGTTACTGGCAGATAAGACCGGTGGCGAGGTCCTTAGTGCCGATTCGCGACAGGTATACCGCGGCATGGATATAGGCACAGGTAAAGACCTGAAGGATTTTATTGTAAATGGCAGGCAAATCCCTTTGCATTTGACGGACATCGCCGAGCCCGGGACGGAATACAATGTTTTTGCTTTTCAACGCGACTTTTTGCGTGTTTATAATGATATAAAACGACGAGGACATTTACCTGTTTTATGTGGTGGCACGGGGCTTTACATCGAAGCAGTACTCAACGGTTACAAGTTACAGCAGGTACCTGAAGATACTGATTTGCGCAGGAAATTAGGCCAGCTCTCAGAAAATAAACTGATTGATATACTGAAAAGTTATGGCCCGTTGCACAATACTACTGATATTACCGACCGTCAACGTACCATCCGGGCTATTGAAATAAAAGCGTTCCAAAGAAAACACCCGGCTAAGGAAAAACTGCCGGAAATCAGATCTGTGAATTTCGGTATCTCTTTTCCCCGTGAACAAGTGCGGCAACGGATAACGCAAAGGCTGAAAACCCGCCTTGAGAACGGCATGGTTGAAGAAGTCCGGCATTTATTAAACAGTGGTTTAAAACCCGAACAACTTATTTTCTACGGTCTTGAATACCGTTATATTACACTGTATCTGACCGGTGAAATCGGCTACGATGAAATGTTCTCCCTGTTGAATACGGCCATTCATCAGTTTTCAAAAAGGCAAATGACCTGGTTCAGGCGCATGGAAAAAAGGGGGATTGTCATCCATTGGATTGATGGTAACCTGCCGGATACGGAAAAAGTAAATACCTGTCTTGAAATCTTGAAAAAAGAAAAAAATGAATGAAAGCGATGTGCTATTTTTCAGAAAAGTCTTTGTTTTTTCATCGATAAAGCCGGTGTGAAATCGGTAGATACTTGTTTTTCAATTGCCTGTCTCTTTATTTTAAGAAACTTTTAGGATGAATCTTTCAATTTCCAGAAAAGGAAGCAATGCATCCAGATCAATGGACTCTTCTCCCGAAAGGATCAGGGTATTTTTATCAATTTCTTTGAGAAGTCCGCATTTAAAATGGCTGTCCCAGATATGTTCCATGTACCAGTCGGGTTCTTTTCCCCAGCGCAGGTCCCTGGATTTTCTTCGCCAGAAAGTCTCTTTACTAATGGTAAGAAAAATTTTTTTATCGTACTGTTTGTTGATATGCCTGTCGCAGAATGCAAAAAGTCCTTCGGCAATTACAATGTCATATTTTTCATGCTCCTTAAGTATATGGCGATAATATTTTGGGAGGTCGATGGATTCTGGTAATTCCCAATCCACATGGCCGTTAATACGGGGTATTTCATAGGTCGGCCGTGCGAAATCATCCTGGCATAATGTGCATATTTTCAGAGGGCTGAGCTTTTTTTGCAGCCGGTTTGCCAGTGTTGTTTTCCCGGCATTGCTTACTCCTCCAATTCCAATGATCATAGGTGCTTGCTTGTGGTGCTGATTTTTTGGCGAAAATAGAAAGATTATTTGAACTTTTTACTTTGGCCCGGTACAAATTGATAAGCTCCCAAATCCGGAGCTTTTCCGCGGGGATGTCCCAGCAGGTCGTATGGCGCTGCTGCACTTATTGACGGGCTTCCCTGGCCAATGGCAGGCGAAAGGGTATCGAGACGATAGTCTTGTTTGTTAACATCCATGAATTTGGGGTCTTTGTTTTTTATGATGTGGTTGAAATAAGCTGTATTTTCCATTTTAAGCCTGGTTTTTATCAGACAATGGTCAAGAAAATAGGACGAATCGGCCCCGGCAACCATGTTGGTACCGAATTCATCGTCGTTGTAGCCGTATATAATGCTGTTGCCCAAATCAAAATGCATGGGGTGCGGGATGGGCCGGTTGTTGGTATCAGACAGAAAATTGGTCAGCATAACTGCCGGATTATTCCGGATAGAATAGGGCCAGTAGTCGGCCAGTGTACATTGGATAAAATGATAATTTCCGCCGCCTGTCAGTGCCAGGCAATATCCTCCGCAGTTGGCCACTACCACATTCTGACCGATAATAGTATAATCGCGGCTCAGAATGCCGGCGCCGTTCATGTTTTTGATAACCACATTTTTAAGCAATAGTTTGTTTTCGGTTTTTTTAAAAAAAGATTCTGCCTGAATACCGATAAAACCATTTTTAATGACGGCATTTTTTATCACATCATCACTACCGGCTTTCCCTTCCATAATCCATATTCTGTCCCATTGTCCCGGAAGACCGGCATAATTTGCATCCAGCCTGTCTCCTTGAAATACAACGGGTTGTCCTAAGGTGCCGGAAACATTTAATTTACCATCTGCATATACCCAAAGTCCTGAATTTTTATGAAAATAAATTTTTGTGCCTGCATCGATATGCAAACTGCCGTAAGAGTTAACAACAGCGTAACCGTAAATCACAATGGGTTTTTTGTCGGTCCATTCCACATTTTCAAGGCTGTCGGCAACAATCTTATAAGGCGGAAATCCTTTTATGTGATGATCGGCCAGGATATAACGGGCATTTTTTCCCCAGGCCACCAGCTTAACACTTTGCACGTTTCCGTTCACGAAAAAAAGCAGGCGGTCTTGTACCACAAAGGGATTGGCGGCATTGTTGGGATCAATTGTAACACGGGCAAAAATGAATAAACTGTCTCCGGCGCGTATTTCCACATCTTTTTTATTGAAAGTTGCCTCCCCGTCTATGTTGATGCGAAAATCGGAAGATGAACCTTTCTCCAGCCGGATATCCGATATCCTGATTTTCGAATGGCTGTGATTGTAAACCATAAGCCGGTGAGTAGCAGATCCCAGAGAAGTAAAAACCGTATCGAAAATAATGGAATCGTTGGAAAAAGCCAGTTTGAAATCCGGACTGGTGTTAAAAGCCTCTTTTTGACAGGATGACAAAAAGAATAATCCTGCTGCAAAAAAAAGGAAACCCGGCAAAAAAAGTACTTTAAACAGTTTATTTCTGGATAAAATTTTCAACGGAAAACACATTTTATATTGTTGCAAAGATAGAGAACAATTTTAATGACGTTCTATTGCCGGAGAAGTTGCCTTGTTACAGCCTTTTACAGAGGAAATTACTACAATGTTAAACAAAAACAGCTGTTTTTATATAACAGCGAGGCTTTCATCAACAACATCCTCTTCAAAACGCAGGTTGTCCATGATGAATTCCTGTCGCCTCGGTGTGTTTTTCCCCATGTAAAAAGCCAGTGTTTTTGCCACTGAAGACTCCCTCTTCAGGATAACCGGATCAAGGCGCATATTTTTGCCGATAAAATACCTGAACTCTCCGGGGGAAATCTCTCCCAATCCTTTAAACCGGGTTATTTCAGGATTTGGCTTGAGTTTTTCAATGGCAGAAAGCCGTTCTTCTTCAGAGTAACAGTAAAAAGTTTCTTTTTTATTTCTAACCCGGAACAACGGCGTTTGTAATATGAACAAGTGACCGGTTTTTACCAGGTCGGGATAGAACTGCAGGAAGAAAGTAAGCAGAAGCAGGCGGATATGCATACCGTCCACATCGGCATCAGTGGCAATGACAATGTTGTTATACCGAAGGTTTTCCAGGCTTTCGTCAATGTTCAGGGCTGCCTGCAGAAGATTGAATTCTTCATTCTGGTAAACGATTTTTTTGCTAAGGCCGAAGCTGTTCAACGGTTTTCCTTTCAGGCTGAAAACGGCCTGGGTTTGTACATCGCGCGATTTGGTAATGGAACCGCTGGCGGAATCTCCTTCTGTAATAAATAAAGTAGTTTCCAGCCGTTTTTCATGGTTTGAGTTGAGGTGTATCCGGCAATCGCGTAGTTTTTTGTTGTGCAGACTGGCTTTTTTAACACTTTCTTTCGCCAGTTTTTTTATGCCGGCCATGTCTTTGCGCTCTTTTTCCGACTGCAGGATTTTTCGGTAAAGTGCTTCGGCAGTTTCTGTATGGATATGCAGGTAATTGTCCAGGTTACGTTTAACTATGTCTCCAATATAATTACGAATTGATTGTCCTCCCGGTTCTATGTGCTGCGAACCCAGTTTTGTTTTTGTTTGTGATTCGAATACCGGTTCCTGTACCCGGATGCTGAGGGTAGCTAAAAGCGAAGTGCGGATATCACTGGTTTCAAAATCTTTTCCGTAAAATTCGCGGATAGTTTTTACAAGGGCTTCCCTGAAAGCATTTTGGTGAGTACCTCCCTGTGTGGTGTGTTGTCCGTTGACAAAAGAATAATATTCTTCGCTGTACGAGCTGGAGCTGTGTGAAAAAGCACATTCAAATTCGCCCTCTTTGATGTGAATAATGGGATAACGCAACGGGCCGTTTCCGTTAATGTTGTGTTCGAGCAAGTCAAGCAACCCGTTTTTTGCTTGCATACGCTGCCCGTTCAGGAGAATGGTGAGCCCGTTATTCAGAAAAACATAATTCCAGAGCATCTCTTCCACATACTCCAGGATAAAGTGCGTATTCCCAAAAAGCTTTTCATCAGGAATAAAGCTGATGATTGTGCCTTGTTTTTCGTTGCAATCAGCAATTTCCAGGTCTTTTACCAATTTGCCGCGGCGGTATTCTACAATTTTTGTTTTTCCATCACGTATGGATTGTGTCCTGAAATATGAAGAAAGAGCATTGACTGCTTTACAGCCTATACCGTTGAGCCCGACCGATTTTTTAAAAACTTTGGAATCGTATTTTGCCCCGGTATTAATTTGACTGACACAGGCTTTAACTTTTCCAAGGGGCATGCCGCGGCCATAATCCCGAACGGTTATCATTTTTTTTTCGTCGATGGTCACTTCGATGGTCTTTCCGTATCCCATAATATACTCATCAATGGAATTGTCCATGATCTCTTTTACCAAAACATAGATGCCATCATCAGGTGAGCTGCCATCTCCCAGTTTTCCAATATACATGCCGGGTCTAAGCCGAATATGTTCTTTCCAGTCGAGCGATTTTATGCTGTCATCATTGTATTCTGCACTCATTTCTCCAAGTTTGCTGCAAAAATAACAGAATGGACATTGAAAACAATCCCATTCCCAAATAGTTTTTAAACATGATTTGTTGAAAACCTTGAAATAATAAGGCTTTGGGGAATTTTATACAACAAAACCGTTATCTGAAACAGGTAACGGTTTTGTTGAAAAGGTAATTTTTTTCAGGCCTGTTTTTCGTTTTTCGTATTGAGTTTGAAAATTGGATAAAGCGGGCAAAAGTTGGTAAAAGCAGTCAGAATGGGAACCAAAGCAATGAGCCCCCACCAGCTTTTATAATAAAAGCCCAGGGCAGCAATCGCAATGCCAAGGACAAGCCTGATTATTTTGTCTGCTTTTCCGATGTTTTGTTTCATGGTTTTATTTTTTAAAGTTTTGGCAAAAATATGATCGAAAAGGCAGAATATTTGTAACAAGGGTTACAAAGGTTGGATTATTTCAATGACAGAATGCCGCAGGGTGATTTTACCATCTCTCTCAAGTTGTTTTAGCAGACGGGAAACAACTTCCCTTGCACTTCCCAGCTCATTGGCAAGTTGTTGATGAGTGATGTGGATGGTATTTGTCCCAAACTGTTTTTGTTTCTTTTTTAAATGTTGGATAATCCTGACATCCATGGTTTTAAAAGCAACGGAATCGATGAAACAAACTATTTCTTTAAAACGGTTACGGAAAAGTTCCAGAAAGAAATCGTTGCACTGAGAATATTGCGAATGCAGGTATGCAACAGTATCCACAGGAAGGGCAAAAATTTTCGACGCAACTTCCGTTTCTGCATAGGCCACACTTTTGGTGCGGGTGAGTCCGGCAACGATGGATAATGCACAACTTTCGCCGGGATTTATGTAATAAAGCAAGACCTCTTTCCCTTCATCGCCTTTGCGCATGACATTTATCCTTCCTTCATAAACAAAAGGAATAATTTTTACGTATTTTCCCTGGTCCAATATCCGGGTGTGTGCCGGAATTTCAAGAAATTCACTTTTTTCTATAAAATCATCGACAAGGCGTTTGTCTGAAAACACTTTTCTCAAGAAAAGATAAGCTTTTTCCATGTATTGAATTTTTTTCAAAAGTAAATGAAATTTGATTATGATTATGTATGGTAGTGTGGTATCCCTTTTAAAATTGGTGAAAAAAATAACTGCTATTTTTGCATAAAAATAAATAAAATGGAACTTGAAAATCGTATTGCTGCTTTTGCCAGCCTGGGAACGATGCTCCGGGAGACATTTGGCGAAGGTAATTCCGTGGCGGCAGCAGAACCTTTGCGGAAAGAAGCAGATGAGGCATTCCGGTACAACGGTTGGTTTACCAAAGATTTTGTTTATCATGCACTGAATGCGTTGGGTGAAAGTCTCCGGGAAGAAAAATTACAAAAATGGGTTGCAAATTATGAACTGGGAACAAAGACCTCCCATTTCCTAAAAACGGTGGGGGTGGTCATGGCCGGAAATGTTCCTGCAGTAGGTTTTCATGATTTTTTGAGTGTGCTTATCAGCGGACACCGTGTTCTGGCCCGGCTTTCGTCAGAAGATAATAAGCTTATGCCGGCCATTGCCAATCTGTTATTGGATATTGAACCTGGTTTTGAAGAATTTATCTCTTTTACCAAGGAACAACTGAAGAATTTTGATGCCATAATCGCTACCGGCAGCAATAACACTTCGCGTTATTTTGAATATTATTTTGGGAAATATCCGCATATTATCCGCAAAAACCGCAACGGTATAGCAGTGCTTACCGGAGAAGAAACCGAAAAGCAATTGCGTTCGCTGGCGGATGATGTGTTTCTTTACTATGGCTTGGGCTGTCGTAATGTGGCCAAACTTTTTGTCCCGGAAGATTATAATTTTGACCTGCTTGTGGATATTCTTTCTTCCCGTAAGGACGTCATCGAAAATCACAAATATTTTAATAATTACGAATATAACAAGGCCATTTTTCTGGTGAATAACCGTGACCATTTTGATACTGGAAACCTGTTGATGGTGGAAGATGAAAAGTTTGCTTCTTCGGTGGGGGTATTGCATTATGAATATTATACAAATCAGGCAGGTTTGCGAAATTATTTGATGGTGAACAGGGAACAGGTGCAGTGTGTGGTTTCAGGTGCGGCATTTTTAGATAATACTGTGGACTTTGGCAGAAGCCAGTCACCCGAATTATGGGATTATGCTGACGGGGTGGATACGCTGGCTTTTTTGTTGAAACTATAACCCGGGTAAATTGTTTATTTACAGCGTTTAGTAAACCGACTTCTTGCTTGTTTTATCTGAAAAGAAAGGGGAGAAAAAACCGTGGGAAGGGGATAAGAAAAAATATCAGAAAAAATTAGGAAGTTAAAGGGAATTAAAATACTTTTGCACCTCCAAAAATGGATAGGAAAAAATTAAGAAAAATGAAAAAAGATATTCATCCTAAAAACTACAGACTGGTTGTTTTCAAAGACATGTCCAACGACTATGCTTTTATTACCCGCTCAACTGTAAATACCAAAGATACCATTGTATGGGAAGATGGTAAAGAATATCCTTTGGTTAAACTGGAAATTTCCAACAAATCTCATCCGTTTTTTACCGGTAAGATGAAACTGGTAGATACCGCCGGGCGTGTCGATAAATTTCGTAACCGGTATAAAAAATTTCAGGAACATAAAAAATAAACAGGGAATATTTTTATTGAAAGGACCCTTGTCTGAAACGGCAGGGGTTTTTTGGTATGAAATAATACCTGAGACTTTTCAAAACTTAGAAGAAATCGTTATTCTGAGCAGAGCAAAGAATCTCAATGTATTGAATATTTGATTATTATAGATTCTTCACTGCGTGAAGAATGATAAAATCAGTAATTTTTCAAAGGTCTCTGTCTGTTTTTTTTGCCGGTACTTCTTTTCGTCGTATCTTAGCCTTTTCTCAAAACCTTTTAATTTTATGAATTATATCCTTTTTGATGGTGCTGTCAGAGACAATTTGTTGCCTTTTACATTTACTCGTCCTGTTGCCGATATAAGACTGGGAATAAGTACAATACGCGAAAAATGGGAATATTTTCTCAGACAAAAAACTTCTTCACTGACGCGTGATTATCTGAGAGAAAAATTTCCGCTGGAGGCGCAGAAAGAGAACATTTTGATCAATGCGTCCGTTTTGCCCGATAAAGATTTGGTTTCCCGGATTATGCAGCTTCGGGAAGGTCAGGCATTATCCAGCGGCGAGATGATCATTGCCATGTATGTTCATGCCGAAGACATTGAAAACATGGATGACTTAACCCCCGAAATCATTCCTGTAAAAGGCACAATTTCCCGGTTGCAACATGTTTGGGAGATTTATTCCATGAACAATGAAATGCTGTGCAATGATTTTTCTGTCCTGACTGCCGGTCGCAGGTCTCAGCCTCTGAGTAAAACAAACTTTGTGACAGGCGATAAAACAAAAATATTTGTGGAAGAAGGGGCAACAGTTGAATATGCTTTTTTAAATACTACGGATGGACCTGTTTATATTGGAAAAGATTCGGTGATAATGGAGGGGGCGAAGATCCGCGGGCCTTTTGCCGTCTGTGACCATGCTACCGTAAAAATGGATGCTAAAATTTACGGCGGTACCACTATCGGGCCTTATAGTAAAGCGGGTGGTGAAATTAGTAATTCGGTTATTTTTGGTTTTTCCAATAAAGGACATGATGGCTTTCTTGGAAATTCGGTGCTGGGAGAGTGGTGTAATTTGGGGGCAGATACCAACGTCTCTAACTTAAAAAACACTTACGAACCGGTAAAACTCTGGTCTTATGTCTCCAAACGTTTCGAAAACACCGGTGAGCAGTTTTGCGGGCTTATGATGGGCGATCATTCCAAAACAGGCATCAATACCATGTTTAACACCGGTACGGTGGTGGGGGTATATGCCAATATTTTTGGTGACGGTTATCAGCGTAATTTTATTCCATCCTTTTCGTGGGGAGGCAGACAGGGGTTGGCACATTATAACCTGCAAAAAGCTTTTCATGTGGCTGAGGCTGTTTTTGCCCGCCGCAACAAAGTCTTTGATGAAAAAGAAAAGAATATCCTGTCCCGTATTTACGAAATGACTTTTCAGCAACGGCGCTAAGTAAGCCAACCTGTCTGACAAAATGTATGCATTTTGCCAGTGGTACGGTCATTGTCTGTTACCAGGATAAACAAAGGACAGATTATTTAAATGATATAAACCAGTGCCTTAATGACACTACAACAGGTTTTATGCGGGTGGTAATGATTTCCCGACTGACAAACTGACTGAGAGGAATTTTTATGAAAGATATCTTAGCACTTCAGGATATTATGAATGGTGATACGGAATTTTTTCCCTTGTTGTCCCCTGAAGATGAAAAACTGATGAACGAAGAAGAAATCCCGGAGACGCTGCCTGTTTTGCCGGTGCGTAATACCGTCTTGTTTCCTGGAGTTGTTATTCCCATTACGGCCGGAAGGGATAAAAGTATCAAGCTGATCAGGGAAGCTTATCAGGGAAGTAAAATAATCGGGGTGGTAGCCCAGAAAGATGCTGAAACGGAAGATCCGAAAGAGAAAGACCTTCATACAATCGGAACGGTAGCAAGAATTATTAAAATCCTGCAGATGCCCGATGGGAATACAACAGCAATCATTCAGGGGAAACGGCGTTTTGTTATAGAAGAGATGCTTCAGGAAGACCCCTATTTTGTGGCAAGGGTAAAAAGTTTTGGTCCTCATGTTCAACCACCGGAAAATGAGATGTTTAACGCATTGATTTCTTCTATCAGGGACCTGTCTGTTCAGATTATTGAAAAATCACCCGTTATCCCTTCTGAAGCAGCATTTGCCATTAATAATATTGAAAGTCCGGTCTTTTTGGTCAATTTCGTTTCTTCCAATCTGAATGTGGAAAACAACCAGAAACAGGAATTATTGGAGATGACCAACCTTGAAAAGCGGGCTAACAAGGTATTGGAGTTGTTGACCAAAGAATTGCAGGTACTGGAATTGAAAAACCAGATACAGACCAAGGTAAAAGTGGACCTGGACAAACAGCAGCGCGATTACCTGTTGAACCAGCAACTCAAAACCATTCAGGAAGAGCTGGGTGGTGCGCCACATGAACAGGATGTAAAGCGGCTTCAGGAAAAAGCAGCTAAAAAACGTTGGCCTGAAGAGGTGGGGTCAGGTTTTAAAGAAGAATTATCGCGTTTGCAGCGCATGAATCCCAATGCTGCTGAATATTCTATCCAAATGAATTACCTGGAATTCCTTGTTAACCTTCCATGGAACGAATTTACTAAAGACAACCTGGATTTGAAACGGGCACAACGCATTCTCAACAAGGATCATTATGGGCTGGAAAAAGTGAAAGAGCGTATCCTGGAGTATTTGGCCGTACTGAAGCTGAAGAATGATATGAAAGCGCCTATTTTGTGTTTCGTCGGTCCTCCCGGTGTGGGAAAAACTTCTTTAGGACGTTCTATTGCCCGTGCCCTTGGCAGAAAATATGCGCGCATGTCCCTGGGAGGTTTGCGCGACGAGTCGGAATTGCGCGGGCACCGGAAAACCTATATCGGAGCAATGCCCGGACGGATACTCCAATACCTGAAAAAAGTGCAAAGCTCCAACCCCGTTTTTATGCTGGATGAAATAGATAAGGTAAGTGGCAATAATTTTAGTGGCGATCCGCAGGCTGCTTTGCTTGAAATCCTTGATCCTGAACAAAATAATACATTTTACGATAATTATCTTGAAATGGATTATGATTTATCGAAAGTCATGTTTATTGCTACGGCTAATACATTGAACGGGGTTCATCCGGCTTTGATCGATCGTATGGAAGTGATAGAACTGAGCGGTTATCTTCTTGAAGAAAAGGTGGAAATTGCCCGCAGGCATCTTTTGCGAAAGCAATTTGAAGAAAACGGAATCAAAAATGGACAATTAAGTTTTCCGAAAAAAACACTGGAAACCATTATCGACAAATATACGCGGGAAGCCGGCGTCCGTTTGCTGGAAAAACAGATAGCCAAAGTCATTCGTAACCGTGCCAAATTTATTGCCATGGGGAGTGAATATGATTCGGTTATCAAACCTGCTGATTTAAATGAAATTCTGGGTAAGCCGCGTTTTACACGTGATAAACTGGTGTCGAACGAAGTAATCGGGGTGGTGACAGGCCTGGCATGGACCAGGGTCGGAGGAGAAATACTGTTTGTTGAAGTGAGCCTGAGTAAAGGCGACGGCCGTCATTTAAAATTAACCGGCAATTTGGGAGATGTTATGAAAGAATCGGCTGCACTGGCTTATGAGTATTTAAAATCACATGCTGATTATCTGGGGCTTGATACTGAAATTTTTGGAAAATGGAATGTGCATATCCATGTCCCTGAAGGGGCTACTCCCAAAGACGGACCTTCTGCCGGCGTTACCATGTTGACAGCACTTGCCTCTGCTTTTACACGCCGCAAGGTGAAGCCTTATCTTGCCATGACAGGCGAAATAACCCTTCGCGGAAAAGTATTGCCGGTGGGAGGTATCAAAGAAAAGATCCTTGCAGCCAAGCGGGCAAAAATCAAAACCATTTTACTTTCCCGTGAAAACGAAAAAGATATCGATGAAATTCCGGTTAAATATATTGAGGGCCTTCAGTTTGTTTACGTGGACAATATGTCGGAGGTTCTCGATTTTGCTTTGTTGAAAGCATAATTCCAGGGTTTTTTTTATTGAATATTTCTGATTAAGAAACAATATTCTGTCACGGTTCCTTTTTCATTTTGTACTTTTGCACAACGGAAAAAGAAATTGACCATGGAATATGCACAATGGCTGGATAGGTTGATCGTAGTGGGTGACAGGGTACTCATTCAGCCTAAATCGGAAAATGCCAAAACCACAAGCGGGCTTTTTTTACCCCCCGGATACAAAGAAAAAGAGGAAGTACAAAGTGGTTACGTGGTAAAAACAGGTCCCGGATATCCTATTCCTTTGCCTTCGGATGGTGCGGATGAACCCTGGAAACACAAAGAAGAACAAATCAATTATATCCCGTTGCAGGCCCGGCCGGGTGATCTCGCTATTTTCCTGAAGAAAGGTGCCGTTGAAATCCATTATCACGAACAAAAATACTATATCGTTCCCCAGCATTCCATCCTGCTGCTCGAACGCGACGAGCTGGAACCGTGAACTCAGGTAACCTTTCAGGTCGAATCCTGACCTGAAAGGTTGGTATCAGGAAAGAAAAAAGATTCGGAGATTGTTTCGCCAGATACCGCATATTACCCCTTTTTTTCGTTGTAATGATGTTCTTATGGGGACTTTTTAGACAGTCCCGACCCGGAGCTGGTCGTGATTTGCAATCGTGACCAAAAAGAGCACAAGGATTTAAAATCCATTCACGGCATAGTACAGAAAACCCAGACTGCAAATATTAAATAGCATTTACCCGTACAGCAGAAAGAAGTTGCTTTCAGACTGGTGCGTCATTTGTTGACAAAACCCAATGCCCGCTATCGCCGGCAGGCAAGTATGTATACAATTTATTTACAACTGGTAACAGTGAAATACGAACGCGTTGAGAACGCGTCCGGGAAGGTCTTTTAAACCTTTGTGTCCCTTTGTGAAACCCTTCGTTTTCTTTGTGGTTAAATTTTATGTCCTTACATCCTTTCGGGCAACCGGATACCCAGCAACCCCATGGCTGACTGCAATACCTGCGAGGTAAAACGGGAGAGCAACAGACGGAAATTGCGTTTGGCTCTGTTTTCTTCTTTCAAAATGGAATGGTCGTGATAAAACTGGTTATATTCTTTGGCCAGTTCATAACTGTAATTGGCTATTTGTGCCGGACTGTATGTCTCCGCGGCAACAATGATAGTCTGCGGGAAATCGTACAGGACTTTTAACAGCGTTTTTTCTTTTTTTTCAAGAGTGAGTTCTGTCGCTGGTCTTTCGTTCAAATCAATGCCGGAAGCAGCAGCTTTGCGCAGCACCGACCGGATACGTGCATGCGTGTATTGTATGAACGAACCTGTATTGCCATTGAAATCTATGGACTCTTCGGGGTTAAAAAGCATGGTTTTTTTCGGGTCAACCTTCAAAATAAAATATTTCAGTGCGCCTAAACCGATCATTTCATACAACTGTTTCGATTCGTCAGGGGTAAAGTCATCAAATTTACCAAGCTCTTCAGAAATACGACGGGCCGTAATGGTCATTTCTTCCATCAAATCATCGGCATCTACTACTGTGCCTTCACGCGATTTCATTTTTCCGTGGGGCAGTTCCACCATGCCGTACGACAAATGGTAAATACCATCGGCCCAGCTTTTTCCCAGTTTTTTCAATATCTTCTGCAGCACTTCAAAATGGTAATTCTGTTCGTTGCCCACCACGTACATTAGTTTCTGCGGGTGGTAGTCATCATAACGCAACTGTGCTGTGCCGAGGTCCTGGGTCATGTACACGGAGGTGCCATCGGCGCGCAGCAGCAGTTTCTCGTCCAACCCGTCATCGGTCAGGTCGCACCATACCGAACCATCCTCTTTTTTGTAAAAAACACCCTTTTCCAGTCCTTCCTGTACCAGGGCTTTCCCCAGCAGGTAGGTGTCCGACTCGTAATAGATTTTATCAAAATCGACCCCCATGCGTTTGTAAGTCACGTCAAAACCGGTATACACCCAGCTGTTCATCTTTTTCCAAAGGGCACGGATTTCTTTATCGCCGGCTTCCCATTTTACCAGCATGGCCTTGGCTTCTTGTATGAGCGGCGCTTTCTGGGCTGCTTCTTTTTCATCCATGCCGTTGGCTACCAGTTCGGCTATCTGTTCTTTGTATTTTTTATCGAAAAGGACGTAAAAGTCGCCCACCAGCTTGTCGCCTTTCTCCCCTGAATTTTCCGGTGTTTTGCCGTTGCCCCATTTTTGCCATGCCAGCATCGATTTGCAAATGTGAATGCCGCGGTCATTCACCAGGTTGACCTTAAAAACTTTTTTCCCGCTGGCTTTCAGTATTTCGGCTACCGACCAGCCCAGCAGATTATTGCGCACGTGACCCAGGTGCAACGGCTTGTTGGTGTTGGGAGAGGAGTACTCGATGACCACCGGCGGTTCATTCTTTTCCGGTGCAAAGCCGAATTCTTCGTCAGAGGCCGCCCGGCGGAAAAACGACATCCAGTAACCATCCGAAATTTCCAGGTTCAGAAAACCTTTGATAACATTGAAAGCAATTATTTCATTCAAATGTCCGGTTAGCCATTGACCTAATTCTTTGGCTGTAGCCTCGGGAGCTTTGTGCGATATTCGCAGCAGAGGGAAAACAACCACAGTCAGGTCACCATCAAATTCCGGGCGGGTTTTTTGTATTTGAAAAATCTCTGGTTGTACTTCTTGGTTATAAAGCGTTTTTACTGCATCTGTCAGTGATTTGGCCAATCTGGATTCTATCATGTTCGGAGCTGTTTTGAAGTGGCAAAATTAGGAAAATTTGTGTACCTTTCCGTTTCCCGGAAATAGAACTTTTGAGCTATGATTCCACTTAAATGGTTTATAAATTCCCTATTTTTGCCCTGATCTTTGAAAAAAACATTCTATGGAAAATACGGTTGACCCTATTTTTTTATCCCAGCAAAAGGCTGAAATTACCGAACATCACGTCTATGCGAAACTTGCAGTAATGTCAAACGACGCTAAAAACAAAACGCTGTTGCAAGACATTGCCGAGGACGAATTGAGGCATTATCATATCTGGAAAAGCATTACCGGCACCGAGCTGAAACCGGCAAAAAGGAAGATATTCTGGTATGTTTTACTGGCCCGTCTTTTCGGGTTGAGTTTTGCACTGAAGTTAATGGAAAGCGGGGAAGTACATGCCCAGGTATTTTATGAAAAAGCTTCAAAGTATCATCCCGAAGTGAGTAAAATTGCCCGCGATGAAGAAATACATGAGAAAGAACTCATTGGTATTCTGAATGATAAGCGTCTTTCATATGTAGGGGCCATTGTGCTGGGCCTTAACGATGCCCTGGTGGAACTGACCGGTACGCTGGTGGGGTTGAGTTTTGCTTTCAGCGACAACCTTGTCATTGGCGTTACAGGTTTCATTATGGGGATTGCTGCTGCACTGTCCATGGCCTCATCGGGCTATCTTGCCTCGCAGGAAGAAGATGAGAAAGAGGACATTCATCCGGTAACGGCGGCCATTTACACGGGGGTGGCCTATCTTGTTACGGTATTACTGTTGATTTTCCCTTATTTTGTTTTTTCCCGTACGAAGATTGCTATGGCCGTCATGCTTTTTATGACGTTGCTTATCATAGCCACTTACAACTACTATATTTCTGTTGCCAAGGAAGTTAATTTCAAAAAGCGTTTCATGACCATGGCACTTATCTCAATCGGTGTGGCCGCTATTTCGTTCGGCATTGGCTATCTCGCCAAAACCTGGCTGGGCGTGTCCATTTAGTGAGGTGCCGGATGAAAAATCGTTTGCTACTTCTGCCCACCTTCGCTGGGCGGGATTTGCAATCCCGCCCCAAAAGAGATCAAGGATTTAAAATCCTGCCCGGTTCATCACCTTTGCCCATGAATAAATTCATTGACAATTTGGGAGAGTCGTCCTGACTGAAGCGTCAGGACTGTGGGAATTGTAGTCCCGACCGCAGCGTCGGGACGGCTCAACTTGTTGCTGGGAATTTATTCCCCGGTTTACTGGGCATTGAACCCTGATTTCCCTTCCGAAAATAGCAGTGGAACCGGGTGAAAAATGTTTCATTTGCTATTTTTTCTTTTGGGCAGCGGCCGCGCTATCCACTTTAGTCCCGGTCACCGGGGCGTTGTTCCGCTACGGCAGGCCGGGCGCTTCCGCCGGTCGCACCGTCCTGCCTGCTCCACATACGCCCCGGCGGCCGGGCGCTGCCGTTCCTATCGCTGCTGCATTATACTGTTTTCAAAGCATTTTCGATATCGCCGATCAGGTCATCGGCATTTTCCACCCCCACCGAAATACGGATCAGCGTGTCGGAAATCCCCAGTTTGTTCCGGTCTTCTGCAGGGACCGAAGCATGGGTCATCAGGGCGGGGAGCTCTATGAGCGATTCCACACCTCCCAGGCTTTCGGCCAAAGCAAAAAGTTGCAGGTTTTGCACAAAACCTTCTGCCCCGGTCAGGTTGCCGTGCAGTTCCACAGCCATCATACCGCCGAAACCGTTCATCTGTTTTTGGGCCAGTGCGTACTGCGGATGCGAGGTGAGCCCGGGATAGATCACCTTTTTTACTTTGGGATGTTTTTCCAGAAATTCTGCAATTTTTCCGGCGTTTCCGGCATGTTTTTCCATGCGCATGCCCAATGTTTTGATGCCACGCAAAACAAGGTAGCTGTCGAAAGGGGAGAGGATGCCGCCTGCCGCATTTTGCATAAACTGCACCTGTTCAAAGAGGGCGTCATCGTTCAGCATAACGGCTCCTCCAATGGAATCGCTGTGGCCGTTTATGTATTTTGATGTGCTGTGCAGTACCATGTCGGCACCCAATGTCAGCGGGTTTTGAAAATACGGACTCATAAAGGTGTTGTCCACCAACAGGATAATGCCCTTTGGCCGGGCTATGGCCGACATTTCGGCTATGTCAGTCAGTTTGAGCAGCGGGTTGGTGGGGCTCTCTACCCACATCAGTCTTGTTTTATCGGTGATGGCCGCTTTTACCTTTTCCGGTTGTGAGGTGTCCACAAAGCTGAACCGAATACCGTAACGGGACTCAAACACCTTTCGGAAAAGGCGCTGGGTGCCGCCGTACAGGTCATCGGTAACGATCACATGGTCGCCTGTTTTCAACAGGGCCAGCAAAACGGCTGTTTCGGCAGCCAGTCCCGAAGCAAAAGCCAGGCCGTAGCAGGCTTTTTCCAAAGCGGCCAGTTTCTGTTCCAGCGCTTTCCTGGTGGGGTTCAGCGAACGGGAATATTCATATCCGCCGGTGGGCCTGTCCACGGCGCTGCGCGCAAAGGTGGTGGACAAATGCAGGGCAGCCACCACATCGCCGCTGGCACCTTCCCTAAAATCGGGCTCTTCGCCCGTATGGATACTTTTTGTTGAAAATTTCATGTTTTGATTTTTATAGGTCTGTTTACGAAAATACTAAAATTTTAATTTGTCAGGCAATCACGGGTTGCCGTTCCGGTTCTTTCTCCAGAAGGCCTTTTTCCGTCATCCAGGCATCGTTGTACAACGTGCTCAGGTAGTTCTTGCCGCTGTCGGGCAGCAAAATCACCACGATGTCGTTTTCCGAAAGGTTCCGGGCCAACTGCAATCCGGCATAAACTGCGGCACCGGCTGAAGAACCCGAGAAAATACCTTCTTTCTTTACAAGTTCCCTGGCTGTGGCGTAAGCATCCCTGTCGGATACAGTTATAATATCATCGATATCTGCAAAGTTGACAATGGGCGGAATAAAGTCCTCGCCTATGCCTTCGATCAGGTAGGAATGGACCGAAGTTTCCCTTTTTTTAAAATAATCTTCATACAGCGACCCTTCGGTGTCCACACCGATCACCCGGATACCGGGATTTTTCTCCTTCAGGTATTTTCCCACACCGGAAATGGTTCCCCCCGTACCGATACCGGCAATGAAGTGGGTGATTTTTCCATCGGTGTCCTCCCATATTTCCGGACCGGTGGAAAGGTAATGGGCTGCCGGGTTGTTTTCGTTGAAATACTGGTTGGGGGAAAACGAATTGGGAATTTCTTGCAGCAGCCGTTCGGCCACTTTGTAATAACTTCGCGGGTCATCGGCATCCACTTCGGTGGGGGTGCGTATCACCGTGGCGCCGTGGGCCGTAAGGACATCCTCTTTTTCCCTGCTCATTTTGTCGGGCATGGTGAAGATTAATTTATAACCTCGCATAATCCCCACCAAAGCCAGTCCCAACCCGGTATTTCCCGATGTTGGTTCGATAATGGTGCCTCCCGGCCTTAATAAACCTTTCCGCTCGGCTTCATCAATCATTGAAACAGCGATCCGGTCTTTGCTGCTTCCTCCCGGGTTAAATAATTCTAATTTTGTTAATAATAAGGGAGATAAGTCCTTGTTAATACGATTTAATTTTACCAGAGGTGTTTTTCCAATGGTTTCCAAAATATTATTTTTGTAATTCATGTTGATGCTTTTTTGTGGCCTGATGGCCGGTTGTAAAAAATTTTGTTATACTAATTGTAATTCCAAATTCCCGGTAAAGAATTTGGCAAAGTCTTCAAACCGGCAACAGCGGGTGCTGGATATGTGATAGAGATATACTTTAAACGGTAATTGTTTCATTTTGTATGCTTTTTGCCGGTATATCCCGGCAGTGAAATAGGAAATGGGAAAAATGTGGAAAAAGAAATGAATGCTGATATTTAGCAACAACAGCAACAACAACAGGATGTCGTTGTTATAAAAATCAAAGGATATGTGGTTGTCTTTTTCATTTCGCTGCAAAAATAAACATTATTGTTTAATAGTTAACAATATTTTGGTAAAAATTTTTGATAAGGCATTCCCGGTCGTGGTTTCCATGGTAATCCCGTTGAACCGGTACTTTTTCCGTGCCCCTCTGCTTATTCGGATTTGTCTGTCCGATCCAGGCGGGCAATCCGAATATTACCGGACAGGGGGATTTCAAATCCCCCGGCTTAAAAACCTCCGGATTGCAAATCCGGAGGAGCGGAGAGTTAGCAGTTAAGTATTGCCATTGTTATGGTTTTTTAATTGAAGTTGTTTAAAATTAACTCGTTATTAATTTATTCTTTATGAGTATCTTATCAGGAACAAAATATCCTGAACTTTAAATAACTTCCATATAAAAAATCCTTCATAAAACATGACATATCAAAAATATCACATAAAACATATCACATCAAAAATCTCCAACCCCGCTCCCTCTTCTCACCGCCTTTTCCCCGAAACGTTTCCGGATATGGTCCATGACTTGGTACAGGTTGGCTCGTTCCGGTTTTTCATCAAAAAGATCCAGTTGCTGGTAGCTGCCAATCAGCCTGCTGAAGCGTATCCCGATAAGCCGGATGAGCATACGCCGTTGGTAAAGCCGGTCGAAAAGTTCCAGCGCCGTGGGGATCAGGATGTGGTCGAAAGCGGTGTAGGGGAGGTTGCGTTGTAATGTGTGCGTGTCGAAATTGGCATAACGGATTTTTACCGTAACGCACCCGGTGAGTTTGTGTTGGCTGCGTAATTCGAAAGCAATTTTTTCCACCATGGCAATAAGGATGCTGCGCAATAGTGGCAGGTCGGTAGTGTCGCGGTCGAAAGTACGCTCGGTGCCGATGGATTTCCGTTCGGAATAGGGAATGACCGGCGAAGGGTCGATGCCGTTGGCTTTTTTCCAGATGACCAGCCCGTTTTTGCCCATGACCTGCATAAGCATTTCCGGTGGGATCAGACTTAGCGTGCGGATGGTGAAAACACCCATGGAGCGCAGCAGGCGGTAGTTTTTGGGCCCCACCATGGGGAGTTTCCGTATGGAAAGCGGAAACAGGAATGGCTTTACCTTTCCGGGCGGGATGTACAGTTCGCCGTTGGGTTTCGATTCCCCAGTGGCGATTTTCGATACGGTTTTGTTGACCGACAGACCGAAAGAAATAGGCAATCCCGACTCTTTTATGATACGCCGGCGCAGTTCGTGAGTCCATTTCAGACTGCCGAAAAAGCGGTCCATGCCGGTGATGTCGAGATAATGCTCATCGATGGAAGCTTTTTCATAAACGGGGGCGCTTTCGGCGATGATCTCCGTTACCAGCCGTGAATAGCGGCTGTAGCGTTCCATGTCGCCCCGGATAAAAACAGCATTTCCGCACAACTGCTTTGCCATCCGTACGGGCATGGCCGAATGTACACCAAACTGCCGGGCTTCGTAACTGCAACTGGCCACCACGCCCCGGTCGGAAAGGCCGCCGATGATCACCGGTTTACCGATCAAAGTGCTGTTTGTCAGCCGTTCCACCGAAACAAAAAAGCTGTCCAAATCCAAATGTACAATCGTCCTTTCCTTCATATATGAAAATTTTTTGACAAAAAACTTGATATTCATGTAATATTGATTAAAAATTAACCAATATTACGGCTACAATATAATCATTTTAAATGAAGGGAAAGCACAAAAAATATGAAGGCACAAAGGACGGCTTTTTAAGCAAAGAACTCCTGAAACAGTTCAAAGATTCCCGCAAATTCGCTTCCTTCATTTATGAAATTTACAAATGTGGCGGGGAATTATTTTAAATTAATTCATTGCTATCTTTGAGGATAGAATTAAACCATAAAAGAAATGAAAGCTGGCGGATTGTCTGAAGAAGTGCCATTCATTCTTCCGGTGTTTGTTCTTTGAGATGAAACAACAGTTCTTCCAGAAATTTTTTTGTTTTATGGTAAATTCCGGGGCTGTTTGATTCCCGTGGCCCGACGATGTTGATGTCGGAAATATTATAGCTTCTCAAAAGGTTTAAAATACCTATTTCCTGGTCTTCTACATTCATATTGAAATGAACCACATAAACGGGTTTGTTTAATTTTTCCGCATGGTCCATGGCCAAAATGGTTCCTTTGTCTGGTTTCCCATCCAAAAAAACCAACAGCCCCTGACCTTCTTCTACGTTTTTTCTGGTGCGTACCTTGTAATGCGAAGATGCTGTTTCTTTTAAGGGATATGAAAGGGGAATGATGCCATCTTCTGCCATGCGTCCTTTAGGGCACCATCCAAAACAATTTATGTGATTCTCCAGGGCAAAGTCCAAAGCCGCCCTGTCAACTCCAGTCTGTCCTCCCGAAATTATGCGCAGCGACTTTATTAGTTTCAACATAAATCATTTCCCATAATTAACAAAATCTCGTTGGGCTTTGAATAAATTGATGGCTTGTAAAAATAAATTCTTACTTTCATCGAGCAAATTTAAGAATAAAATACTGTTTCTTGTGCCCACTTCTTTCATTTTAATTCGCTGGATTTGATTTTTTCTATATAATTTTATATGTCTCAGTCCTTTAGCTTGTTCCTGCAGGAGGAGTTCCTGGGTTGAATAATCTGCTTTTACAATGCTTTCCAATGTGATTTTTAAAACTTTCTCTATGTGAAAAGCCAAATGTTTCAATTCTTCTATCTGTATTGGTTTCAGTGGTTTATGGTTGTTGTCTACGTGTTTTAGTGCATGGGTTGAAAAGAAAGAAATACTGTGTACCATTTCGCGCATGTAGTCCATGGCCTGAACAAGAAATGAACCCGAATCGATGGTCATCTCATCCAAACGTTCGATCACAATGTTGATGTGGTCTTTAATATATTTGGTCCTGACAGCCATTTCATCGATTTCCTTTTTGGTTTTTCTCAAACTTTTTACACTTTCTTTTTCTAATCCTTCAATAGTATGACGGTATTCGCGAATGACCCGTTTGAGGTTACCGGCTACGAGGGTGAGGAAACGTTCCGATACATTTTCTTCTGTAACACCGTAAACTTCTTCTTCAACTTCTTTTTCTTTTTCAACCCTGTTTTTATGGGATACAGAGGTATGGTACATCATATAAAATACCAAAAGGGCAACAGCAAGAATACTGAACAATCCCAAATAGGCGAATATGATGGCCAGGGTAAAAGCAATGGTGAAAGCTGTCAATGCTGTCAAGAACCAACCGCCGATAACCGAAAAGACACCTGATATCCGGTAAACGGCGCTTTCCCTGTCCCAGGCGCGGTCGGACAGGGAAGCTCCCATGGCGACCATAAAAGTAACGTAGGTGGTAGAAAGGGGAAGTCGCAACGAAGTGGCAAAAGCAATCAAAACACTGGAAACGACAAGGCTGACGGAAGCCCTGATCAGGTCAAAAGCAGGGGCGCCGTTTGCACCTGCTTCTTCTTTTATTTCTTCATGATACGGCTCAAATTGTTTTTCAATAGCATTTACCAAAAATTGAGGGGTTATTTTTTTTATTCCCTTTGTCATATTTATGGAAGAGCGGACCAGTATTTTTGAAACCGTATATGGTTTGAAACGTTCATCACCTTCTTCCTGACGGCTCAGGTCTACGGATGTTTTAATAACCGTTTTGGCTTTTTTGGACAAATAAAGTGTAAAAACCATGATAACACCGGCAACAAGTAAAAATAAGATGGGAGTGGGGACCTTGCCGGTGAGGGCTACCATTCCAAGGGTGTGCGGGTCTGCGCCAGGATGTTTTAAATAGATTAAAAAGGCATCATAGCCGGCAATGGGAACGCCGATAAAGTTGACCAAATCATTACCTCCCCAGGCCATGGCCAATGCGAAAGTACCACCCAGGACAATGGTTTTCAGAATGTTCAAATTAAAGAGCCAGTTCAAGGCCTGGAGCAAAATGGTCCAGCCCAGAAAACTATAAAGCATGATAAGCCCCGAATGGCCCTCTATCCATATTTTGGTTTCGGGAGAAATAAAAGTAGCATGGCTGGCCCCTTTTATCAGAATAAAATAAGTAATGGCACTAAAAGAAATCCCTCCCCACATGCCTCCAAACCATCTCATACGGGCCTTGTAATTGAAAGTAAAAACAATACGGACGAGGTATTGAATAATAGCACCTGCCACAAATGCCACTGCAACAGAAATCAGTATCCCTGAAATAATGGCGAGGGCTTTTTCCGAATTGATGAACGATCCCAGATTGATTTTTTGGTGTATGTCGGCAATAATATGATTGGAGACAAGGTACTTTTTGAAAGAAAGCATGGCTTGCGGAGAAGAAGACAGTTTATATATGGACATCCCCACGGAAGCACCCAATAAGTCAAATACAATGGAAACCGTGGTGGAAGTCGGCATTCCGAAAGTGTTGAAAATGTCTAACAGAATAATGTCAGATAGCATCACCGCCACAAAAATGATCATGATCTCGGAAAAATAAAACATTTGGGGGTGAAATATCCCTTTCCGGGCCACTTCCATCATACCACTGGAGAAAAGTACCCCGAAAAGAAGCCCGAGAGCAGCAGTAGCTACTATGATTTTAAATGGCCCTACTTTTGAACCTACTGCCGAGTTTAAAAAATTAACGGCATCATTACTTACGCCCACTACCAAATCAAAAGCGGCAAGTAAAAACAGGAAGCCTAATAAGACTACATAAAGTGTTTCCATCGGGGAAATTTTTTGTATTGAATAGGCAAAATTAAATAAATGCGTTTTCTGGTAAGGTTTCTATGTTAAGAAATCGTTAATTCTTGTTTTATGCAATTTTATCTTTCTTCCTGTCAGTTGTTTATCTCTGTTTTCGAAAGCAGGGAATATCCTAAATCCTAACATCCAGGGCATCGCGCAAACTGTTGCCGAGGGTCATAAATGCCAACACCAGGATAACAATGGCAACACCCGGAATAATAGCAAGATACGCTGAGTTAAGGACAATATAACTATAATATGCTTTGATCATGTTTCCCCATGATGGAACAGGCGGCTGTACGCCGATGCCCAAAAAACTCAGACCGGCTTCGATGAGTATGGCGGCTGCAAAATTCGCAGCAGAGATAACAATGACCGGACTTAAAATATTGGGCAATATGTGCCGCAACATAATACGGAAATTGGAATACCCCAAAGCAAAACCAGCTTCAACATACTCTTTTTCCCTCACACTCATCATTTGCCCCCTTACTACGCGGGCTACCTCTACCCACATGGTGAGCCCGACGGCTACAAAAATCTGCCAAAAGCCTTTGCCCAAAGCAAAAGTGATGGCAATGACGAGCAACAGGGTGGGAAGCGACCATACTACATTAATGAACCACATAATCAGTTCATCCACTTTTCCCCGGTAAAAACCGGCCATAGATCCAAGCAATATCCCGACGATTAATGAAATGGCTACCGAAATGAAGCCTACCGAAAGGCTGATCCGTGTGCCCAACAGGAGCCTGCTGAGCAAATCGCGCCCAAATTGGTCGGTGCCCAGCCAGAATTTTTTGGTAACGAGGTTGTTATGTAATATAATGCTTTTTAATTTGGCTATTGATATATGATGCTTTTTTCCGTTTAAGGTAGTGTATTCAATGGTGTTTCCAATAACAGCCTGCTTTCCGGAGACAGGAAAGACCACGTTGGCCAGCGAAAAAGATTTTGTCAGGCCGCTGTTGTCTTCATCAAATATTTTTACAACGATTTTTCCTTTCTCAAAATGATAATTTGAAACAGGAACATAAAGAAAACGGTCTTTTCTGCCGGAGAATAATTCATGTAACCATCCCTCTTTTGCCAGTTGCTCGTTTTTTCTCACTTTTAGCATTTTTACCTGGAAGCCCGGTTTCTGAGTGGCCAGTTCCAGATTTTGGCGGTTGGCATCAGGGGAGGGGTCGGGGATAATGACATAGGCAAACAATCCGATGAGCAGTGCCAAACCGATGACACACAGGGCGGCCATCCCCTGGATATTTTTCTTGAAATTTTGCCAGGCCAAACGTGAAAGGGAGCCGGAAGATTGATTTTTTACCTTTTTTCGAAACATCGGACCAAAAGTAAAAAATCCCATCAATAATCCTGTTTTAAAGGAAAATAATTTTCGCAAAATTTTTTTGTCCCTTTTGAAAATTGAAAAATGTTGTATATTTGCGCCCCTGAAATGGTGGATGTAGCTCAGTTTGGTTAGAGCATCGGATTGTGGTTCCGAGGGTCGTGGGTTCGAGCCCCACCTTCCACCCCCAAACAGAGACAAAAATCTGTAAAACCGCTTAAATCTTTGGATTTGAGCGGTTTATTTTTTGGGGACAATCCGTGGTTTCTTTAAATGACTGTCCGGAAAACGGGTTTCACGTAAAACTGCCTTTTCGCGATGCTTTGTCTTTGCTTCATGAAATATTTTGTGGTAACAATTTCATAACAATAATTTAATATTAAATTAAACTAAGGCTGAAAATGTTGGTGTTCTTTTGCATTTGAAAATAAAGACCATTTATTACAAAAGATGGCTGTTTCATCATGGTAAGTCTGTATGGCCAATGAAATATAAAATTATTAACACATGAGAAAGTTTACTTTAAGCATGATTTTATTGTTTCTTATCGGTAGTATGACCGGCCAAAGTTTCAAAACCGATGACAATTTTAAGTCATCTGGTAAACCCTTTGTGAAAATATTTACCAATTTTCACAGCAATTTTACCAATGGAAAAACCTACAGCATTTTTGAAGTAAAAAGGGTGTATTTTGGTTATGTGTATGCATTTAATAAATACTTTTCAGAAAAAGTGAACCTCGATGTGGAAAATCTTGTTTTAGGCCATCAGCAGACGAAGATTTATCTGAAAAATGCGTTGGTACAATATGACAAAAACGGTTTCAAAGTACAGTTCGGGCTCCTCGGTACCACTGCTTTCAAACTCATGGAAAGATGTTGGGGCAACCGTTATCTTTTCAAATCTTTCCAAGACCAGAATGGTTTCAACCCAAGTGCTGACTTTGGCATTGTGGTAACATACCGGTTTTTTTCTTTCCTGAGTACCGATTTTTCTATTTATAATGGAGGAGGATACAAACACCCCCGGCCCGACAGCACTTTTAAATATGCTTTTGGTATTACCCTGACGCCGGTCAAAAGACTTCTTTTCAGGGCTTATTATGATGTCATGAACTATAAAACTACCGCGCAACAGACCTTTTCCTTTTTTGTTAATTATAACGGTGGAGGTCTGAACGTGGGTGCTGAATATGACAGACAGATAAATCACGAGATGGTTCCCGGGAAAAATTATCAGGGTTGTTCGTTTTTTGCCGGTTATCAAATCAAAAAAGTAAAAATCATTGCCCGCTATGACTATTTGTCATCAACAATAATGGCCGGACAAACAACTTCCTGGAACGATAAAAAGGATGGACAAACGGTTATTGCCGGTTTGGAAATCCATCCCGTGAAAGGGGTGAAGGTAACACCTAATCTTCAGGTATGGATACCCAACAATGTCACCTTGCAAACTTTAGCGGGCGCCTATTTGAGCATGGAAATCAAGTTTTAAATACAGGGCTGGTTTTTTTCAATGAAGTTGTTTAAAGTTTAAAATAAAACTCAATTATAAAGACTTGTAAATCAGCAAATAAATCTTATGACGAACTGGTGAGTATTGGTTTTGGACATCTTCTTCTGTTTTTTAAGTGGGAACTACTGGATTCGAACCAGTGACCCTCCCGACTTGTCAGTCGGGATGCTCTGAACCAGCTTTCTCTTTCGGCTTGTCAGCGATAAGCTGTTCAATCTTTTTTTTGCTTTTCCAACTTTTAACCTGACGCTCACGGGCATAGGCTTCAGATTTTGATTGAAAGATTTCCGTATAAACAATTTCCCAGTCATTCACTTTGCCGGTAAATCCTTTATGGTTTGTATTGTGCTTTTTTAGACGATTTTTAGGGTCTTTTGAATGTCCGATGTAATATTTGCCCAGCTGTTCGGAATGTAAAAGATAAAAGTAATACATAATGAATAGAACAACAAAAGGATTACCATTTTACGATAATCCTTTTCATTTTGTGGGAACTACTGGATTCGAACCAGTGACCCCCTGCTTGTAAGGCAGGTGCTCTGAACCAACTGAGCTAAGCTCCCATTATTTTGTACTCAGTTTCCAGTGACCCTCCCGACCTGTTGGTCGGGATGCTCTGAACCAACTGAGCTAA
>JALUYM010000371.1 GCA_027018745.1 Bacteroidales bacterium
ACCGAACTGGAAAAATAAGGGCTATTTTTCCCGGGCGGTTATGGTACGGGCAAGATTTTTTAAAGGCAATTTCCGCTCGTCGGGCATATCAATCATTTCCAGTTTTTCAATCCCTTTATTAAGATAACTGCAAATGGTATCGTTGGTAAGCTTTTCAATGTTCAACCTGTCAAATATTCTTCTGAGCGATTGTATTTTTTCTTCTTCCGGAAGTTGTTTTTCATGAAAATAATCGAGAAGCAGGTCCCGGGTATCAGGGTCTGCCATGGTCATGGCCTTTGTAAAAAGAAAAGTTTTTTTGTTATCGAGAATATCCTGGCCTGTTCTTTTTCCAAAAACATCCTGATTGCCATACAAGTCCAATAAATCGTCCTGCAGTTGAAAACCCATGCCCATATTCAAACCAAAATCATACAGCAAATCGATGTTCTTTTTTGTTGCCCCTGCAATAAGTCCGCCGACTTTTAAACTGGCGCCGAAAAGAACAGCTGTCTTCAACCGGATCATTTCAAGATAATCAAAAAGGGTTACATCTTTTCTTTTTTCAAAATTCAGGTCCATCTGCTGTCCTTCACAAGCCTGTAATGCTGTTTTATTGAATACTTTCATCACTTCAGGCAATACGGCCGGATCGGCCTGGACAGCATAATCATAAGCCATAACAAAAAGGGCATCTCCGGCCAGGATAGCCATGTTGGAACTCCATTTTTTAAACACGGTTTCTTTTCCGTGCCGAATGGGTGACTGATCCATCAGGTCATCGTGAATGAGGGTAAAATTATGCAACAGCTCAATGGCCAGGGACTGTGGTAATGCTTTTTTTATATCACCACCAAAAAGGTCGCATGCCATCAGGGTCAATACCGGACGTATCCTCTTTCCACACTGCGAAACAGCATATATCACAGGTTCATACAACTCTTTGGGATCATTACTAAAATGTTGTTTCTTTAAATGATCTGCAAAAATCCGATATAACTCCTCGTAACTGTACACCCTTGTAAATATTAATCAATCAAATTTAATAAATATTGACCATATCCGCTTTTTACCAAAGGAGCAGCTACTTTTCGCAATTGCGATGCATCAATAAACCCTTTTTTATAGGCAATTTCTTCAATACAACCAATACGCAGATTTTGCCTTTCCTGGATCACTTCAACGAATTGCGAGGCCTGGATAAGAGAAGAAAAAGTACCTGTATCAAGCCAGGCCGTACCCCTGCTGAGTACCCCTACTTTCAACTTACCTTTATTTAAATAATATTTGTTGATATCTGTTATTTCATATTCACCCCGGGCACTGGGTTTCATCGTTTTGGCCACTTCCACCACTGAATTATCGTAAAAATAAAGGCCGGGCACTGCATAACTGGATTTGGGATGTTTTGGTTTTTCTTCTATGGAAAGGGCATGCATGTCGTCATCGAACTCCACTACGCCATAACGTTCCGGATCTTTTACGTGATAGGCAAAAACAATACCGCCATCAGGGTCTGTACTGTCTATCAGCATCTGTTGCAAACCACGCCCATAAAAAATATTATCACCCAGAATCAGGGCCACCTTTTCTTTTCCGATAAACTTCTCACCTATGACAAAAGCCTGTGCCAATCCGTTGGGCTCATGCTGAACGGCATATTCAAAATGGCAACCAATGGCAGAACCATCACCCAGCAACATTTTGAAATTAGGGATATCGTGCGGAGTAGAAATAATCAAAATATCGCGGATATCTGCCATAAGCAAAATAGAAAGTGGATAATAGATCATGGGTTTGTCATAAATGGGCATAAGCTGTTTGCTGACAGCGAGGGTCAGCGGATGAAGACGGGTACCGGAACCTCCGGCCAGAACAATTCCTTTCATAATGTTATTTTTTCTTATTTTCCAACTCACCGGATACAATATCATCCAGTTCACTGTGTTTTTCTTCAACAAAAACTTCTCGTCCGGGCTTTTTAAAAGATTTGGTTAACAACCATTTATTGAGTGAGAGCAAGATAGAAGGCAGTACGATGAGGTTGGTAAGCAAGGCGATTAACAAGGTAAACGAAACAAGATAACCCAGTGCCTCGGTCCCGCCGAAAGACGAAAAAGTAAAAATAAAAAAACCAAAAAACAAAACCGTTGCTGAAAATATCATGCTGTAACCTGCCTCATGCAAAGCATCCATGACCGATTTTTTCACATTCCAGTGGTTTGTAGTTAAATGAAGCCGGTATCGCGATAAATAATGGATGGTATTATCTACACTGATACCCAATGCAATACTGAAAATAATGATAGTAGATGGTTTTATGGATATGCCGAAATAGCCCATCATGCCGGCAGTAAGTATCAAAGGGATCATATTCGGGATAAGCGAAACGACGATCATTTTGACGGAAGAGAAAATAAAAGACATCAACAAAGTGATCACTGTAATAGCCAGCAACAAGCTGTATGCAAGATTTTTAATAAGGAAATTGGTGCTTTTCAAGAAGACCACACTGGTACCTGTCAGGTGGACAGTATATTTAGAGGGCGGAAAAATTTTATTGATTTTTGGCCGCATAGTCCGGATGATACTGTCTATTTCATTGGTACCCACATTGGCCATCTGTACGGAGATACGCGTTACCCGCAGAGATGGATCCACAAACGAACTCAGCAGATTTTTCTTTTTACTGTTTATTCCCTTTTTAAAGTTGGGAAGATAACTGAGTATAAAATTCTTTTCCTGGCTGTTGGGCAAAGAATACATTTTCGGATTGCCCCGATAAAAAGCCTGTTTGGCCGCTTTTACCAATTCCACGATGGAAACGGGACGGGCAAACTGCGGGTACAGTGCGAGCGTATCCTGCAGTTCATTTATCTTTCTCAGGTTTTTCAGGCTCAACAAACCGCCTTTGCGTTTGGTATCTACAGTAATTTCCAATGGCATGACCCCTTTGAAATTCTTCTCCATGAAGTGCAGGTCTTTTTGCAGTTTGCTTTTTTTGGAAATATCATCCACAATAGAACCGGTTGTACGCAGTTTGGTGATGCCATATGCACCGATCAATACAACCAAAATCGTTGTAATATAAATGGCAGGTCTGTATTTGGTTATCAGTTTGGTAACACGGTTGATAATCAACGTTGTAAAACCTTTCTCGCTGTTCAAATGTTTTAAATGACGCGCTTTGGGGACCGGAAAATAGCTGAACAAAATAGGAAGCATAAGCATCGAAAGGATATAAATAGCCAGAATATTGAGCGTGGCAACAACGCCAAATTCAACCAAAAAAGCATTGGAGGTTACTATAAAAGAACCAAAACCGGCAGCCGTGGTAGCATTTGTCAGCAAATTAGCTTTTCCGATGCGAACGATCATGCGCGAAAGGGCGCGGGTTTTATTCCCGTGAAGGCGTATTTCATCCAGGTATTTATTGAGTAAAAAGATGGAGTTCTCCACCCCTATTACAATCAGCAACGGTGGTAACACTGCCGTCAAAATAGTGAATTTATACCCCAGTAAAGTAACAGTTCCCAGTGTCCAGATAACCGCCACAATCACCACTACCATGGCAAAAAAGACTGCCCTGAGCGACCTGAACAACACGAACAGCAAAATGAAAGTAATAAAAGCCGACAGGAAAACAAAAAAGAAAGATTCTTTATATATCAACTCGCCCTGAATGGTCCTGATATAAGGCAACCCTGATTTTCTAATGTCAAGGTGATATTTTTTACCGTATACTTCCGCCGTGTCAGTAATTTTTCTCATGAGCGGGATCCTGGCTTTTGAATTCAGGATATTTTTATTCACGGTAATCATGATAACCTGCGCATTTGTTTTAGGGTTAAAAAGCCTGCCCCGGTACAGCGGAAGGTTATACAGCACTTTTTTGATGGAATCGACTTGTTTTTGGGTGGCAGGCCTGTGCGGCACCAGGTTAACAAAATCAAATTTGTGGAGACTGTCGTCCCTCACCAGGGTAAAGACACGGGCCGCAGAAACCACCTGCTTTACCCCTTTGATCTTCATCAACTTGTGGGTCAGGTCGTACCAGTCGTCAAAATGTTGTAATGTGAACAGTTTTGGATCTTTAACAGCAATGAAGCTGATGCTGCCATCCCCACTCTGCCCGAACTCTTTTTGAAATTTTTTGTATTCTATGCTGGTAGGGTTTGATGCAGGAAGCATTTTGGCAAGTTTGTATGACAGTTGAACTTTTGAACCTTCATATCCCATAAAAATGGTCAACAGTCCAATCACTATCAAAATTGCCAATCGGTTTCTCAGGATAAACCGAACGAGAAATTGCCACATACTAGTTCATTCGTTAAATATACACCTGCAAGCCTGCCTTGATATTCAATATTTTGAACAATTCAAAAACACTACTTTTTCAGGGGTGCAAAGTTAGCAGATGTTTTGTTGTTTACAAAAATTTTGTCAAACCCGATTTCAGGGAGGAAAAAAGTAAAAGAAGGCTGCATTTTTTGGATATTTGCGCCATAAAAAGATGTTCATGAAAAAAGTATTATTTATCGACAGCACCCATTCATCGTTGCGTGATGGTTTAGAAAAGCTGGGATTTCAGTGTGATGAATTTCCCGACTTTCATCGTTCTGATTTCATGCGAATTATAAACAACTACGAAGGAATTATCATCCGAAGCAAAATAAAATTGGACAGGGAGATCCTCCGGAAAGCCCGTAAACTGGAATTTATTGGCCGCGTGGGTTCCGGCATGGAAAACATCGATGTGGATTTTGCCAAAGAAAAGGGCATTCATTGTATCAATGCCCCCGAGGGCAGTCGCAGCGCAGTAGGGGAACATGCCATCGGTATGTTGCTCATGCTTTTTAACAACCTGAAAAAAGGAGATGCAGAAGTACGCCAGGGACTTTGGCTGCGGGAAGAAAACCGCGGGCTGGAGATAGAAGGCAAAACAGTGGGCATTATCGGCTACGGAAACATGGGAAGCGCATTTGCAGAAAAATTGTCCGGCTTCGGGGCACAGGTGCTGGCATACGACAAATACAAAACGGGGTTTTCCAACCAGTTTGTAAAAGAAGTTTCTTTGGAAGACATTTTTTCCAAAACAGACATCCTCAGCCTGCATGTACCGTTAACCAGTGAAACCCGTTACATGGTCGATGGGGAATTTTTGAATAAATTCGCCAAAGACATTTGGATTATCAATACTTCCCGCGGAAAAGTTGTGAAAACTGATGATTTGGTATCCATGCTTCAATCGGGCAAAATAAAGGGAGCCTGTCTCGATGTCCTGGAATACGAAGGGCTTTCTTTTGAAAACCTGGATAATAATCACCTTCCCGAAACTTTCAGCCGGCTCATAAAAATGCAAAATGTGATCCTTTCGCCCCATGTGGCCGGATGGACCCATGAATCGAACGTGAAACTCGCCGCTACCATTGTGGATAAAGTAAAAGCACTGCTAAAACAGACACCACCCGGTAAATAGAAATAATTGCCCTTTATTTTTACAACAGGGCAACTTTTGTCAATCAAGATATTTTTTCAGTATTTTAACCAGCATATCAAGTCGGATGGGTTTATAGATCACATCATTAAATCCGGCTTTTTCTGCTTCTTCTTTACCAATGTTCAGCGCCAGGCCGGTTTGTGCAACCAACGGCAATGATTTATCCTGTTTTCGTATGGTTTTAGCCACTTCAAGTCCGTTTACCTCAGGCATTTGTATGTCGATCAAAGCCACATCGATTTCTTTTTTATGGTTCTGGTATATCTCCAACGCTTCTTTTCCATCTTTGGCATACAACATTTCCACTCCGGTCCTTTTCAACGTTTCCCTGAAAAAAGCAAAAACCTGTTGCACATCATCGGCAATAAGCAGGGTTTTCCCCAGCCATGCATTGTCTGGCGGGAAAAAAGGTTTATTCCCTTTTTCGTCTGTTGAAAGGGTTTTATCGGATGGTTTTTTATAAGGCAAAGTAAAAGTAAACGTACTTCCTTTTCCCGGTTCGGACTGAAGCGATACATACCCGCCCATAAAAGTAACCAGTCGTTTTACAATGGAAAGTCCCAGCCCGGTGCCCGTAAAATTTTGTGTGAGGTTATCTTCTACCTGTGTAAATCGTTCAAAAATAGTATCTTGTTTATCTTTTGGAATGCCTATACCTGTGTCTTTGACATAAAACTCAAGAACAGGAATACGTTTTGGGAGCAGTTTGTACCCTATCTCAATTACCCCTTCGGGAGTGAATTTTTCGGCATTGCTCAGCAAATTATCAAAAATTTGTTTTAGTCGTACTTTGTCGGCAACAACCATATCCGGGGCATCTTCAGGAACATAAACTACCAATTCCACCGGTTTGTCTTTCAGGCGCTTCACAAAAACAGATTCCAGTTCTTTCATAAACTTCCGTAATGAAAACTGTTGTTCAAACAAATTTAATTCACCGGCTTCTTCTTTGGAAACTTCCAGGATTTCATCAATAATACTAAGCAATTGCTCCCCGCTGCTGATAATGATGTCCGAAAATTCTTTTCTTTCTTTAGCTGTCAGGTTACGGTCCTGTAAAAGTTCTGCAAAGCCAATGATAGAGTTCATGGGGGTTCTTATCTCGTGCGACATATTGGAAAGAAAAGCCATTTTCAGTTTTTCGCTTTCTTCTGCTTTTCTTCGGGCAATTACCAGCTCCTCCATGTACCTTTTCAACCGCAAATGAGTAGTAACACGTGCCAGCAATTCTTCTTTTTCAAAAGGCTTGGTAATATAATCCACAGCACCTGCCTGAAAACCGCGCAACAGGCTTTTTTTATCGGAAGCTACCGTAACGAATATGACAGGAATATCTTTTGTGCGTGCATCGGATTTCAACAACCTGCAAACTTCAATGCCATCAATATCCGGCAACCAGACATCCATCAAAATCAAGTCAAAAGGATTTGATTTGGCTTTTTGAATGGCCTGTATGCCGTTTTCAGCAAAAGCAGCCTTAATGTCTGTTCTGGAAAGATAAATACGAATGAGGTCCTGTGCCGATCCGGAATCATCAACAACAAGGATATGAAATTTTTCGTCAGTCATAGTTTTGAGGGTTTTTCGGTTTTCTTTTCCATACATGTTCCTTCACACCCATCACATAAAAATTTTTTAAAAATGTCCACCTAAAATTTTCCAGGCAAAGGTTTCAGACAGTAAAAAATTTCAATAATTGGATTTTCAAAAATAGGAGAATTTCATGCAATGTACAAATCCTGAACCTGTTTTTTCTTAAAAATAAACAAATTTTCCCCCGAAAAGCCCTCTGAAGCAACAAACATAAGCCTGTACCTCCGGAAATATTAACAATGCTTTGGTAATAAAAATCTGACGGCCCCTGCTATTGCACCTTTTAGGCGATTAATTTTGGTAAACAAAATGAACTATGCGGTTTTTTCCTGACGATATTGAAAACGAAGTGCAGGCACGGTTAAATTATAAACGGCTTGCCATATTGTACCATCCTGATATGGGCGGCAATGAAGAAATTATGCGGGCAATTAACCAGGAATACGAACAGGTTAAAAAGAAGTTGAGAAAATACCGCGATGGACTG
>JALUYM010000372.1 GCA_027018745.1 Bacteroidales bacterium
CACCAGTGACCATTCCCATGGCCCGCATTTAAATTAAAAAATTAAAATAACATAAAACAATAAGTATTAATAATTTAAAAACAATTAAAAAATGAAAAAGCAAATTATAACATTTATGGCAATGGCCTTGTTCACTTTTACGGGAACTGCTTTTGCCGAAAACAGTATGTCTTTCTCCGCCAGTAACGGAGATCCGGTTCAAACCATGAAAATGGCTGTTATGCAGCCCGATTCTACTGCTAAAAAAGGAGGTTGCCCCATGACGGCGCAAATGAAGAAGATGAAAGGGAAAACCGGAATGGGCCGGATGCAGAATATGAAAAACATGTCCGGCAATAAAAATATGCAGTCCATGATGTCTAAAATGGCCATGATGCGTCAACATATGATGCAAATGATGGAAAATGCAAAAAAAGCCAATGGAAACGGCATGATCTCCAAAAAGCAGAAAGATAAGATGTATGCTATGATGATGCAAATGATGCCGAAGAATAAAGCCCAAAGGGAGAAAATGATTCGCATGAATGCCCTCATGATGCAGATGATGAAAAGCGGCCATATGTCGAAAAAAAATAAAATGATGGCGAATATGGATCCGAAAATGAAAGCACAAATGATGAAAATGATGCCTAAAACCAGAAAAGAAAAAGAAAAAATGAAGAAAACCTGTGTCCTGATGCAGCAAATGATGCAGCGCATGCAAAAAATGGAGATGGGTTCCATGGGCAAAAACAGTGTGCACCAGCACAACTAAAACCTGTTTTTCCGGGGTTTCGGAACTTTTTGTATACGGGGTATTTCAAATTTTGAGGCCTGTGCAAAACTACTAATTTTGTCATTCTGAACGCAGTGAAGAATCTGTAAACATCAAATATTCAATATATTGAGATTCTTCTCTATGACAATTTCTTCCTGGTTTTGCAATTGTCTCATTTTTTTGAGGTTCCCCGTATGCATTTGATAACTATCGCAAAACCCGGAAATGTCAGTATCCAATAAATTGTGTAAACTTAATTTTTTGAAAATCTAAGCTGACGATAAACAATTGTCACTGTTTCTTTTCGGGAATATTTTTTATTGATGAATAACATAGATTCTGTTTCTTCCATCCATTTTAACTTTTAGTGGCCGATTGAACCGGACATGCCTGAAAAAATTGCCTTCCTGAATGATTTTCTGTTTTTCAAGCAGGTCATAATTTAACCTGCTGTTGTGCATTTCTGGCTGAATGGTGAAATAGCCTACATTCATGCTGGTAACATTGTGAAAAAAGTGAGATCCTGAAGAAGCATCCAGCGGGAAATTGTGCAGACTGGTTTCAACTACTACTCTGGCACTTGAAATTTGTGCCCAGCGAACCGGAATGCCAATCCATTTATCGCGTGTACCCCACCGGCCGGGTCCAATGAGAATATATTGTTTTTCCTCAGCCATCATTTTCTTGTTGAATTGTTCTGCTTCTAAGGCCATCTCTTCCGTTTGTGTTTTATCGAATTTATCCGGATGAACATAAATTACATCACGAAGTGTATCGATCAACCCATTCCCCATGCCTGTTTCGGTAAACAACAAAACATCCTCGGGATTGATTTTTTTCATGTCTGCTTCAAAGTCAGCTGCCTGGGATATTAACGGTTTAATTTGAAGAATGTAGAACCTGGCTTTGCCATCATTATCACGGTTCAGGTCAACAGCATATTCCATTTCCACAGCGGTTCCCATAGCTTCTTTCCCCAGTTCAAGCAAAACGCTCAGGGTTTTTGCCAATGGAATGTAATTATATTTCAATATGTTGGCAAAGTTGACAATACGGGGGCCGGGTTTGGTGAGTCCCGGATAAATGGTGTTATTGTCAGGATTATAAACAGAAGCACAATGTTTCAGCGTGCCTTGCTTTTCGGCAACATCAATATCTTCAAAAGAGAGACCGGCCTCTTCGCCTTCCATCAAATCCAAATCTTTTTTGTTTAAGTCTACAGCATAAAATTTTACCTGCGAGTTTTTAAACTGATCTTTGGGTGTGTTTATTTCTACTCCGGGATATTTTGGCGAAAAACGGTAGGCACGGTTCCCTTCTACCACGTAATTTCCCAACCCAACAGCTGCTATAGCAAAACCTTCTTCCGGTTTCATGTGTGCAAAAGGGTAATAATTATAGGATTGGGCTACACCACTGATGTGCGGATAGTAAAGATTGTCATACCGGTTCCCCACTACTTCTTCTATAACTATTGCCATTCGTTCATCTTCCAGTTTGTAATTGATGGCTTTTACGTAATCTTTTGATATATTTGAATAAAGAGAGGCATAAACCAGTTTCACGGCATCGCATAACTGCTTATGACGTACTATAAAATCATCGTGGCTGTTGGGCAAAATATAAGTTTCAAAAATGCCGGCAAAGGGTAGTGAGAGTGAATCTTCAAAAAGGCTGGAAGACCGCACGGCAATGGGGTTTTTAATGTGCCTCAAAATGGCTGCGAGTTTTTCTGAAATTTCGGGTGAAAGTTCATTATCGAGGAAAGCCCGTTTTATCTTTCGGGTATCATTTTCAAAAAGCGCCAGTTTGTTCAATTGATTTTTGCTTACGAACTCTTCGAATTCTTTGGTGCCAATAACAAAAGTCAACGGTGTTTTGACAATGATGTCAGGTACATATCTTGAAAAATCAAAATTATGAATCAATGCATTGATAAAAGCAAGACCGCGTCCTTTACCCCCGAGTGAGCCATCGGCCAGCGTATACAAATTTTCAGCATTGATCGAAATGTTCGATTCGAATGGGATCAGATTACCGGTTTCAGCTTCATCGCGATGTTCGCGGATCATTCTGATCAAAGATTCGCGTAAGGCCTGCAGGTTTTTAAAGTCTGAAACTTTTTTCGGGTTGATAAAATTAGCGGCTTTGATTTCCTGGCGGGCCATGAGCCACATGGAAAAATGATTTCGGCTTGAATGAAATAACAGCGAATCATCCGGTATTTTGTGCAATTGTTCTTCAAACTCGCGGATATTGGCTGCACGGGCAATCTCGTTACCTTTGCTGTCTTTGAAGACAAAATCGCCAAATCCCAGATAGTTGGTGATGAAATTCTGAAAATCCTCATAAAGGGTTTCCGAATTTTTATCGATAAAAAGAGAATGGTATTTTTTGGCTACTTTGGCATATGAAGGGTCGGCCGACTGCATGATCACCGGCAGGTTTTTCAGCTCTTTTCTGGCGTAGTCAAGCAGTTCTACCCCGGCATTTTCATTGATTTTGCCATGCCTTTCATATTTTACGTCGGTAATCAGGCAAAGCAGGTAATCTTTGTATTTGTCAATAATATCAACTGCCTGTTCAAAAGAGGGAGCAAAGAGGATTTTCGGGCGTGCACGCATGCGCAACACTTTATACAATTCGTCAGTACTTACATCATCAATGATGCGTTTGGTTTGTTCCATGAGTACACGGTATAAAAATGAAAGGTACCGTGAAGAATAAACGGGAGAATCTTCGGCCAGTAATATCACCCTGACTTTGCCCCGGCGTGTGTCGTTTTCCACGTTCATTTTGTCCTCAAGCAATTTGATCATGGAGAAAAAAATGTTGGTATCGCCATTCCATGAAAAAACATTGTCTATGTAACGCAATTTTGTCTGTTGGCTTTTAAAATATTCTACATCGCTGTTGTTGTTAAGTAGTAGAAAAATAGGGATATAGGGGTATTTCTCCTTAATGCTTTGACTTGCTGTCAGGGGGGTTTTTTTGTCTACGCCTACCATATAAATAATTTGGTCGAAGTGCCTTCTTTTCAACAGATCAAATGCCTGTTCTACCGAAGAAATACCGGTTATCCTTGGAATGGATGTCAGATTTAGTTGCCCGTATTGACCCAGCATGTGTTCAGAAAACCGCCCTTCCCGTTCTATGGCATAAGCATCGTACAAGCTGGATATCAGCAATATTTCTTTTACTTTGAAAGGCATGAGATCGTGGTAAACATCGCGTGTATGGGTATTTTTATTCAAAAATCGTTGCAGGAACCGGCTGCTGATGATACCCTTTTCGGTTTCTTCTTTATTTTTATTATTTTCCTGGTCAATAGGATGTTGCATACGTTCCATTTTGTTCAGGTAACGGCGGATAATATTTACCAGACTGTTTAAAAAGTATTCCTGGTTTTTATGGAAATTTTCATCTTCGGCATCTTTTGCACGAGTACAATAATGCAAGGAGCATTTTTTGCCGGAATGCGTAAAAAACAATTTGTCGTTACAAAAAGTTTCTTCATCTTTTTCATCGTTTTTTACAATGTATTCCCTGCCATCATAGGTTATCCTGAAAAAATCGAAATGGGCAAGTTGTTCTTGTTCCGAAAGGATTTCTACAATCAGTTTTAATGTGCTCTTTACATCCCTGTTTTGCCGGATGATATGATTTACTTTGTTCATTACCTCCAACAGGTTCATATACCGAAGTGACTTGTTTGCAGCCATGCCAAAAATTTTAAGCAAAAATAACTTAAATTATCTTGTATTGCTTTTGTCTTTATAAAAACGGATTAGGCTCCCATTGAAAAATTTTCTGTAACCGCCTTCTACAGAACGGTTGTTCGTTTTCCCGATAAAAAAGGTGCGGTTTATCTGAAAATCAAATGCAGCCAATCAGGAATACAGACGGAGGGTTAAAGGTTTAAACTGTATTGGACAGTAATTTTACGCATGGGTTCTGCTTTTAACGGGCGCAGTGAATACATTCTGTTCAATACATTGGTGCTCAGCAAAGAGATTTTACTTTTTTTGGTCAGTTTGTAGCTGAAGCGGACATCCCAGATCATGTTCCCGTTGTTGTGGTGGTAGTAATAGTTTCGATATAAAATAGGCTGCATGGTACCTCCGGCTGCCAGGGTAACATCCTCAAAATCAAAGATGGCTTTATCAAGGTTGACGATCTTGCTGAAATAACGCATGGAAGTCCCCACTGCGAACCGTTTTATGTCCAACTCCAGATCCAGTTTGGCCGTATTAAGAAAGCGGTATTTCAAAATACGGGACTGGGGGTTTACACTTGTTGTATTATAGGAAAACGCCGTTTCCCCGCCCGGGTTATAATCGTGGGCAAAAACTTTGTCGGGCTGCAGGGTGATGGGGCGGACATAGGTATATCCCACCAATACATTGAGTGAAGTATTTTTGTTGAATTGTGCACGTCCTGTCAAAGAAAAATCGATACCGGTTATGCGCGACCGTCCGGTATTAACGAACTTAAACCCCGCGTATGCAAACCGGTAAGTTGAATCCCAGAAACCAAACAAATATTCCACCGTATTATCATATTTCTGATAAAAAAAGGCCAGGTCGGCAAAGCCCCGAAATTTGTTAAGCCTGAACACCTGTTTGACGCCTACTTCCGCATTCCAACTTGTTACGGGTTGCAGGTCCGGATTGTCAAAAACTCCGAATGTTCCCACTTTTGTCCTGACATACCTCTCGGCAATAGTAGGAAAACGGTATCCCTGGCCTATGGAAGCCCTGAGAAAAGTTACCGGACTCACTTTGAATGATGACCCGAAACGAAAAATGGGTTTGAATTTTTTTATTTTTCCGTCCAGGTTGAAATATTCAAGGCGTATGCCGAATGACAGGTTGGCCACATTGGAATATTTTTTTTCAACTTCGGCATACATGGATACATTCCACAAACGATTGGTGTCCGATCCCGAACCATTGTACATATTTGCCACCGAGCGGTTATAATCGCTGATCATGCCGGCAATAAGGTCAAGGTTCCCTATTTTTTTCATTTGTTTTCTGTACTCATACTTGTTATATATCATCAGTGACCTGTTCGACTGGTTAAGGTTAGCCTTTGAATGATCATACATGACGCGGGAGGCAAATTCATGTCTTGCCCCGTGTTTTGAATAGTAATTTAGAAAAGGGTCAACGTAAAAAATGAATTGATTGTTCAAAAGAATGGCACCGGGATAACCTCTGTAAAACCCGGTTGTATCATCGAGCCAGGCCATGACGGCAGCACTTTTCTGCCTCATAAAATTACCGTTTAAACCAAAATTAAAGCCTTCTATTTTCTTTGACCTGCGTCGTAAGTTAAAATCAAAACGCATCAACCGGTTAGCCACATCTTTATCGGTTATGCCGGAACTGTCGATAATAGGAGGACGGACTTTGGGCGGCCCTTGATAATTGTGGTCGTATTTGACCATGCCTCCCAGTACCAGATCGGTATTACCATCTCCCAGCCTTTGTGAATGGCTGAATGCGATACCTGTAACAGGGGCAAGTCCGGGCCACCATTTTTTGGCAATTTTGTTAGGTGCGGTATACGAACCAAAAAAGGTATTGATATAAGTGTGTGGTTTTAGTCCGGGATATTTTAAACGGACATAAATGGCCCCGCTTAAAGAAGATGATCCGGACAGGACAGAAGCAGCTCCTTTTACAACTTCTATCTGCCGGATATTTTCTACCGGAATGAAGGACCAGTCGGGTTTTCCGGCATCTGGGCTGAGAACAGGCATCCCATCAACAAATACACCCACATTGGAACCTACACCATAGGTAAAACCACTTCCGCCCCTGATTTGTGGCTCCTGGTCTAATATGGTGACCCCCGGCGTAAGGTTCAGAATAGTTGAAATGTTGGTGGTGTTCCGGTCACGAATAATTTTGGGTTTCATAACTTCAATGGATACTGTCTGGCTTTCAATGTTTTTATTAAATTTTCCTGCCCTTACTACCAGTTCTTTCACATTGTAGCTTTCTGCTTTTAACCGGATAGTGTTTAAATCTGTATTGGTATCTTTTTTAATTAAAACAGTAAATAACTGTGGTTTCATTCCTGTATAGGAGATTTCGATCTGCTGTTTGCCAACGGGAAGGGTAAGCCGGAAATATCCATTGTAATCAGCTACAGCACCCACCTGTGGATTTTTTTTTAAATAAATATTGGCGCCTATCAGGGATAAACCGGTACCGGATTCTACTACCCGTCCTGTAATGGTACCTGTCTGTCCTTTTACACCGAACGGAAGTGTAGCAAAAATAAACGCAAACCAATAAATAACCTGATGTTTAATGCCCATAAAACCGGCTTTTAACTGCTTAAGGTATCAGAACTTTTTTGACAACAGCATGACTTCCGTTGAGTGCTTGCACAAGATATATCCCTGATGGAAGGGATACATTAATGGTTTTATTTTCTCCGCTTTGCAAAGTGGTGGTATATTGCACTATGCCGAGAATATTAAGCACACGGACTTTATAAATTACCCCCGGCGCATCTGTCAGGCCCAGATGGATTTTTTGGTTGTAGGCATAAACCGTTAAATGGCCACGTTTATGCTGGCTTATACCTGTGGTATGGTTAAAAACTAATCCCAAATCATCAAATTTGGCACTGCTTCCCGCTATGGCTTTTGTTCCGTTGCCGGAGGTCAGTACAAACAAAATGTATTGGGGTTTTTTGTCGGAGTAATATTTAAAAGGAACGGAA
>JALUYM010000373.1 GCA_027018745.1 Bacteroidales bacterium
CGGCCTTTGGGCAAACCATCCACGCCGAGGGCAAAGTCAAGGCCAATGGATCCGGTAGAAATAGAAGGAACCTTTTCAACGTTTGTAGAACCCAAACGCATAATGGCCCCTTTACCATAATTTTTTTCCAATTTTCCCAGCGTTGCTTCCAGTACTTTTAATTTGTTTTGCCGCTCATTATCTTTGTTTTGATTTTCTTTTTCAGTTGCCATATTATTCAAGATTTAGTGTTTTAATAATTTGTTCCGTATGTTCTTTTGTTTTTACTTTACCAAAAACCTCTTCAATTTTTCCCTCTTCATCAATAACAAATGTCGAGCGAATAAGTCCTTCATATTCCCTGCCGTATAATTTTTTCAAACCCCAGACGCCATAAGCCCGGATAATCTTTTTGTCGGGATCAGACAAAAGGGGGAACGGCAACCGGTATTTTGCAATAAACTTTTGATGAGAAGCGATACTGTCAGGACTGACGCCTACCACGGCAAAACCTTTTTTGAGCCAGTAGTTGTAATGGTCACGAAAATTACAGGCTTCGTTTGTACACCCGGGAGTATTGTCTTTCGGATAAAAATAAAGGATCAGCTTTTTACCTTTGAAATCGGCGAGGGAAACTTCTTCCCCATCCTGATTAACAGCCGCAAAATCAGGGGCAATATCACCTTTTTTAAGTTGAGTCATAAATTCATTTTTTTTAAACAAAAATACAATTTTTATCATTGATGCCGGCACAATCGTTTGAAAAAGGACAAAAATATTGGCTCGTTTTTTAATTGGCCAAAAACATCTATTTTATTAAAAAATAATGATTTATTAACAATTCTGAAATCTTGTTAACCAAAGGATTTGTTACTTTTGCCCAACAGAAAAACAACGAGAAACCGAAAGAAAATGGGTTACATAAAATTTGACAAGAAGCAGCTTATCAACCTCAACTATTCATTGAACAGGGAGAAGCTGCGTACCAATCGTGCAGGCGGTTATGCCAGTTCTTCCATCATCAATTGCAACACCCGCCGTTATCATGGTTTGTTGGTGGTCCCGCAACCTTTGATAGATGAAAACAACCATGTGTTGCTCGCTGATCTGGATGAAACTTTGCAGTCGAACGATTTTGAGTTTCATCTCGGTTCGCGCATGTACCAGGGTGGTGTTATGGAACCCAAAGGGCACAAATATTTGCGCGATTATGATATGGATCCCATTCCGCGGCTGGTTTTCCGGCTGGGCAACATCATTTTAATAAAAGAACTGATATTTACCCAAACCGAAGACCGGATTTTTATCAAATACACGATGAAAGACAGCATAGGAAAAGTTAAATTCAGGTTGAGGCCTTTTCTTGCTTTTCGGAGCGTCCATTCACTCAGCAAAGCCAACACCTATGTCAACACCCATTTTAAGCCGGTAAAAAACGGGGTTTCCTGGCAAATGTACCAGGGGTATTCTCCTGTTTACATGCAATTTTCAAAAAAAGCAGAATATGTTCATGTGCCTGATTGGTACTACAATGTACAATACATTCGTGAAAAGGAACGCGGCTACGATTACCTTGAAGACCTGTATACCCCAGGTTACTTTGAAACGGAACTGGAAAAAGGGGAAAGCATCGTTATTTCTGCTGCACTCGAGGAAAAAAATCCGGCTTATTTCAAAAGAAAGTTTTTGGCAGAAGTCAAAAAACGGGTGCCACGCAGTAATTTTGAAAACAGCCTGCAAAATGCCGCCGAGGAATTCATTATCCATGTAAAAAACCAAACCGAAATCATTGCAGGTTATCCCTGGTTTGGCCGTTGGGGACGTGACACATTTATTGCCCTGCCGGGGCTTACCCTGACATCAGGCGATAAAAAAACTTTTCATGCCGTGGTCAGGACCATGCTCCGCGAACTAAAGGAGGGCCTTTTCCCCAACCTGGGGCACGGTGAAGAAGCCAGTTACAATTCAGTAGACACCTCTTTGTGGTTTTTCTGGGCATTGCACCAATATGTTTTAATGACAGGAGAATCAAAAAATCTTTGGAGCAGCTATGGAAAAGCCATGAAAAACATCCTCAATCATTACAAAAAAGGCACTTTGCACAATATACATATGCACGAAAACGGTTTGCTGTGGTCGGGGGAACCCGGAAGTGCCATTACCTGGATGGATGCCGTCGTAAACGGGAAACCGGTTACCGGGCGTGTCGGTTTTGCCGTGGAGATCAATGCTTTATGGTATGAAGCCATTCGCTTTTCACTCCATCTCGCGGAAGAAGCCAATGATCAGGGTTTTGTCAGCCGCTGGAAAAAATGGCCCTCCATCATTGAAAATTCATTTGCAGATACCTTTTGGGATAAAGAAAAAGGTTATCTGGCCGATTATGTGGATAGCGAACACAAAGACTTCGCCATCAGGCCCAACATGGTCCTTGCCGTTTCATTACCTTATACTCCGGCAACACCGGACATGAAATCCGGCGTATTAGAAAAAGCCAAAAACGAATTGCTCACCCCGCGCGGATTGCGTTCACTTTCACCCCGTTTTCCCGAATACAAAGGAAAATACTGGGGCAATCAGACCGAACGCGACCTGGCCTACCACCAGGGGACAGCATGGCCTTGGTTACTGGGCTTTTTTGCAGAAGCCTGGCTTGACCTTTACGGTGAAGAGGGCAAAGAATTTATCCGCGGACTTTATGATGGTTTTGAACCGGTACTTACGGAAGCCGGTGTCGGGACCATTTCCGAAATCTACGATGGAGACCCGCCCCATGAAGCCCGCGGGGCTATCTCACAGGCATGGAGCGTGGCAGAATTGTTACGCATAAAATGGATGCTTGACAAAAAAGAAAAAACAAAGTGAAAAAATTTTTGAAAAACAAACACCAGTTGAAGCTATGAGAGTATTGATGTTCGGTTGGGAATTCCCGCCCCATATCACAGGCGGTTTGGGCACAGCCTGTTACGGCCTGACCAAAGGCCTGAGCAGGCATGATACGAAAATAATTTTTGTGGTCCCCAAAGCTTATGGCGACGAAAACCAGGAAGTGGCTTCCATCCGGAATGCCAGCGGCATCCCTTTCGACCTGACAGATGAAGAATACAAAATATACTGGGAACACATCAAATACCTCGAAGTCGGTTCCAATATTATTCCTTATGTCAGTCCTGAATACTTCTCCAAGGCAACTGAAGAAACCGTAAAAACCGGTGAAGAGTTTAAAAGCAACGTTTTTTCGCGCAACTATGAATTTTCGGGTTCATACGGCAAAAACCTTATGGAAGAAGTTGCCCGCTATGCACTGATTGCTTCTGCGTTGGCGATGAAAGAAAATTTCGACATTATCCACGCCCACGACTGGCTAACTTATCCTGCCGGAATTGCTGCCAAACGCTCTTCCGGGAAAAAACTGGTGGTACACATGCACGCCACTGAGTTTGACCGCACCGGCGGCAACGTCAATCAACAGGTATACGACATTGAAAGGCAAGGCATGGAAGAAGCAGATGCCGTCATTACCGTCAGCAACCTGACCCGAAACATCGTTATTGAAAAATACGGCATTTCGCCCGATAAGGTGTTTACCGTTCATAATGCCGTTGACACCGGTTCCATGAAAGATTACAACAGTTCGAACAAACATTTTGATGAAAAACTCGTTACTTTCCTCGGACGGATTACTTTCCAGAAAGGCCCGGATTATTTTGTCGAAGCTGCTTACAAAGTTTTGCAAAAAGACAGCAATGTCCGCTTCGCCATGGCCGGGTCCGGAGACATGTTGCTGAAAATGATCAAACGGGCAGCCCAACTGCGCATAGCCGATAAATTCCATTTTACCGGATTTCTGAAGGGAAATGATGTCGACCATATTTTTTCCATGAGCGATGTTTTCGTCATGCCATCCGTATCAGAACCTTTCGGTATTGTTCCATTGGAGGCCATGCGATCGAGCGTGCCGGTCATCATTTCCAAACAAAGCGGCGTTGCCGAAGTGTTGCACCATGCACTAAAAGTGGATTTCTGGGATATTGATGCCATAGCCGATGCTATTTACGGCCTTTGCCATTATGAAGGCCTCTCAAAAATGTTTAAAAAATACGGCAAACAGGAAGTAGAAAATTTAAAGTGGGAAGATGCCGCATTGAAAGTTATTCAGGTTTACAATAAAATATTAAACAGCTAATTAAGAATTCGATCAATATGAAAGCTATTTGTTTCTATTTCCAGGTTCATCAGCCCATACGGCTGAGAAACTACCGGTTTTTCGACATTGGGGAAAAACATGATTATTTCGATAGTCACAACAATCAATTTATCATGCGCAAAGTGGCACGGAAAAACTATCTGCCCATGAACGCCCTTTTGCTTGATTTAATAAAAGAATACGGCAACGCTTTTAAAGTAAGTTTCTCTATTTCGGGAACTGCGTTAGACCAGTTTGAAGCTTATGCCCCTGAGGTTTTGGAAAGTTTTCAACAGCTGGCTCAAACGGGAAACGTGGAGTTTTTGGCCGAAACCTATGCACATTCGTTGTCGGCACTGAAAAGCAAAAGGGAATTTACCAAACAGGTACAGGCACAAGCCCGTAAAATCGAACAGCTTTTTGGTCAAAAGCCGACTACCTTCCGCAACACCGAACTGATCTATTCCGATGAAATCGGGGCCATGGTAGCCGATATGGGTTACAAAGTGATGCTCACCGAAGGGGCCAAGCATGTGATGGGTTGGAGAAGCCCCAATTACATGTATACTAACGCCATCAATCCCAGGCTAAAACTTTTGTTAAAAAATTTCCAGCTCAGCGATGACATAGCTTTCCGGTTTTCACAACAAAGCTGGAAAGAGTGGCCGCTGACAACGGAGAAATTTGTGGGCTGGCTTACCCAACTTAATCCCTCCGAAGAAGTGGTGAACCTTTTCATGGATTACGAAACTTTTGGTGAACACCAATGGGAAGAAACCGGAATTTTCGACTTCATGCGCGCACTGCCCGGAAGGGTTTTTTCCCATTCCGGATTTAGCTTTGCCACTCCCCGGGAGCTGGGCGGGAAACTACAGCCGGTAGCCCCTATCCATGTCCCCTATCCCATATCATGGGCCGACGAAGAACGGGACCTTACTGCCTGGCTGGGGAACGAGCTGCAGGATGAAGCCTTTGACAAACTTTATGCCCTCGAAGAAAAAGTAAAAATGTGCGATGATCCGAAAATCCAACAAGACTGGCTCTATTTACAGACTTCGGACCATTTTTATTATATGTGTACCAAATTCTTTTCGGATGGCGATGTTCACAAATACTTTAACCCATACGGCACCCCTTATGAGGCATTTATTAACTTCATGAACGTTCTGTCAGATTTTGCCATCCGCGTGGAAAAACAAACCCGCAAAATGAAAGCAGATATCGATGAAGTGAAAGAAGCAGCAAAAATATTATTGGAAAAGACCGGTAAACTGACAAAAAAGAAAACAGGCGAGGTAAAAAAAACCGCCCGTGAAAAACTGGACAAAGCAAAAGAAATAAGTTTTGAAGATATCAAAAACATGTCTGATACAGCAGTTAAAAAACTACTACGCGAGATCAACCTGGAAAAGCTGAGCGTGGCCATGGAAGATGCGGGAGAAGAAATCCGTGAAAAAATCCTTCCCAATTTGGGGAAAAGGGCCCGTAAACAGTTCGACCAGTTTCAGAAAGAAATGAAAAAAGTAAAAAAGTCAGATATTAAAAAATACAAAAAGGAAATTGAAGACAAACTGAAAGACCTTTTTGGAAAGAATAAGTAGCCGGGACAACGTGTAAAATACCCGGTGCTTTTTTACACCTCTGTGACGGGGGGACATAAGTGCGGCACAAAGGAAGATTTCCGGTGTTTAAACCTGGTCGGAAAAAGATGTTTTGGGTTAACAAAGAACCCCGTGCAGTCCATTTTCCCCTGCCTGTCAATAGTTCAGAATTATAACAGGATATCATAAAAAACCTGCCTTATCGGTTTTGCTGCCAAAAGATGCGGTTTGTTTTTCTTCAAACAAATAACCTTATTAATCCGCAGTAATTTTTAGCTTTGTCAACCAATTTCCTAAAGGATATACAATGAGGAAAAAGGAGTTTTTAACACAGCAAAAGAAAATGAAACCAGAATATATTTTTGAAACAGGTTGGGAAATTTGTAACAAAATCGGTGGTATTTATACAGTTCTCTCCACCAAGGCCAAAAGCATGGTGGCAAGTTATGGCGACCATTATCTGTTGATAGGCCCGGATGTATGGAAAGAAACCCGTGACAACCCGGACTTTATAGAGGAGCCCGGGCTTTTCCCCGAATGGAAAGAAAATGCCGCAAAACAAAACATATTTGTAAAAACAGGCCGTTGGAACATTCCATCGAAACCGCTGGTCATTTTAGTCAACTTTACCAGGCTTTTTGCCAAAAAAGATGAAATATTTGCCCATTTGTGGGAAACTTACAAGCTCGATTCCCTTTCGGGACAATGGGACTACATTGAGCCGGCCATGTTCGGTTATGCTGCCGGACAGGTGATCGAAAGTTTTACCCGTTTTTACCTGACACCCGAAACACCGGTAACAGCTCATTTTCATGAATGGATGACCGGTACCGGCATTTTGTACCTGAAAGAAAACATGCCCCGTATTGGTATTGGTTTTACCACACATGCCACCGTCCTCGGGCGTTCTATTGCCGGAAACGGATTGCCGTTATACGAAAACCTGTCGCAATACAAACCACTGCAAATGGCAGAAAAATTTCAGGTGATCAGCAAAAATTCCCTGGAGACCCTCAGTGCCCAACAGGCAGATGTTTTCACCACTGTTAGTGCAGTAACTTCCCTTGAATGCAAACAATTTCTGGGTAAAGAAGCCCGACTATTGACCATCAACGGCATGGACAAATCATTTGTTCCCGAAAAAGGACAATTTGAAAAGGTACGTGCAACAGCCCGTGATAAAGCCCTGGAAACAGCTTCTAAACTAACGGGGATAGATTACGACAAAAATACTTTTCTCGTTTTAAACAGTGGCCGTTACGAATTTAAGAACAAAGGGATTGACATTTACCTGCGAGCTTTGGGGAAACTGAACAAAACACTTCCCGGAAACCGGCGGATAGTGGCTTTTATTGCTGTTCCTGCCGGTCATGACGGGCCACAGGAAATTTTCCTTCCGGAAAACCAAAAAGCGGCTAACCCTTTCACAACCCACCATTTACTGGATGAAACCAAAGACCCTGTTTTACAGGAAATCCGCAACAACAACCTGAACAACTCGGAAGCCGACCGCGTGCATGTCATTTTTATTCCGGCTTACCTGGATGGTAACGACAATGTGATCAATTTAAAATACTACGATTTTCTTACCGCTTTTGATTATACGGTATTCCCTTCGTATTACGAGCCCTGGGGTTATACTCCCCACGAAAGTATTGCATTCGGCATTCCCACCCTCACAACTACCTACTCCGGCTTTGGACAATGGGTGCAGGAACA